>JACDGR010000167.1 GCA_013821525.1 Actinomycetota bacterium | reverse complement strand
GATCCTCACCATCGACGAAGATCACGGTCCTGTACTGCGAGCCCACGTCAGGCCCCTGACGGTTGACCTGCGTCGGGTCGTGCTCGGCCCAGAACGTCGCGAGCAGCTGCTCGTAGGGAACCTTTTCGGCGTCGTAGGTGACCTCGACGACCTCCGCGTGCCCGGTGCCCGAGGAACAGACCTGCTCGTAGCTCGGATGCTCGACGTCGCCGCCGGCGTACCCGACGCGCGTCTGGCTGACGCCGTCGATGCGACGGAACGCCGCCTCGACGCCCCAGAAGCAGCCGGCTCCAAAGATCGCGGTGCGCTCCATCTAGACCTCCTCCAGCTTGATCGATGCCGAGTTGATGCAGTAACGAAGGCCCGTGGTGGGAGGCCCGTCGGGAAACACATGCCCGAGGTGGCCGCCGCAGGCGGCGCACATCACCTCGGTGCGCACCATGCCGAAGCTGCCGTCGGTCTCCTCCGCGACCGCGTCGGCCCCGGCGGGCGCCGAGAACGCCGGCCAGCCGCAACCGGAGTCGTACTTCGCCTCCGAGGTGAAGAGCTCTGCACCGCAGCCGGAGCAGTGGTACGTCCCGTCCTCGAACACGTGGTCGTACTCGCCGGTGAACGGCCGCTCGGTGCCCTTATCGCGCAGCACGTGGTACTGCTCGGGGGTCAGCTCGGCCTTCCACTCGGCTTCCGTCTTGACGACCTTGTTGGTCAAGCAATCTCCTTTGTCGTAGTACTCATATTGACGCGCGAGAGACCGATTCGTTACCGATTGACCGTGGACATGTCTGGATAGCGGTCGCCTGCGGTCGCACCCTTCGGGAAGGCCCCGTCGATGCGGCGCAGATCGTCATCATCGAGCACGACGTCGGCGGCGCCGACGTTCTCCTCGAGGTAGGAGCGCCGCTTGGTGCCTGGGATCGGGACGATGTCGTCGCCCTGTGCGAGCACCCAGGCGAGCGCCAGCCGGCCGGCGGAGATGCCCTTCTCGGCTGCGATCTTCTCGACCTGCTCGACGAGGTCGAGATTCTTCTGGAAGTTATCTCCGGAGAAGCGCGGCCCGCGGCGACGGAAGTCGTCCTCGTCGAGATCGTCGATCGACTTGATCTGGCCGGAGAGAAAGCCGCGCCCGAGCGGGCTGTAGGCGACGAAGCCGATCCCGAGCTCGCGGACGGTCGCAAGCACCTCATCCTCAGGGTCGCGTGACCAGAGCGAGTACTCGGTCTGGAGCGCGTCGATCGGATGCACGGCGTGAGCGCGGCGGATCGTCGTGGGTGCGGCTTCCGAGAGCCCGAGGTGGCGCACCTTGCCCGCGTCGACGAGCTCCTTCATCGCCCCCACCGTCTCCTCGATCGGCGTGCCGTTGTCGACGCGGTGTTGGTAGTAGAGGTCGATGTAGTCGACCCCGAGCCGCTCGAGGCTCGCGTCGCAGGCCGTGCGGACGTAGTCGGGGCTGCCGTTGATCCCGATCCAGCTGCCGTCTTCGTTGCGTTCGTTGCCGAACTTCGTGGCGAGCACGACCTGGTCGCGGCGGTCGGCGATCGCCTTCCCGACGAGCTTCTCGTTCGTGAAGGGGCCGTACATGTCAGCGGTGTCGAGGAAGTTGACGCCGAGCTCGAGGGCGCGGTGGATCGTCGCGACAGCCTCGCTCTCGTCGGCGGTTCCGTAGAACTCCGACATTCCCATACAACCGAGTCCGAGCTCGGAGACTTCTAGCGTTCCCAGCGTTCTCTTGTCCATCCCCTCACCGTGCCAGAACCGACCTGGTCGAGGACGCGGTCGTCGTACCATGTAGCCATGACCGACTATGCGATCGAAAACATCAAGGGCCTGGAGGACATGGCGCCGAAGTTCGGCCTGTCACCTCAAGTCGAGGCGCGGTTCGGGCGCAAGTCGCTCGCTGCCGAGCAGAGTGGGCTCAGCTATCAGCAGCTCGAGCCGAACTACCGCCAGGGCTTCGGCCACATGCACAAGGATCAGGAAGAGACCTACGTGGTGCTCGCCGGCAGCGGCCGGATGAAGATCGGCGACGAGATCGTCGAGGTGAAGGAGTGGGATGCGATCCGGCTCGCTCCGTCCACCCCGCGCGCATTCGAAGCGGGCGCGGACGGGATCACGTTCCTCGCCTTCGGCGCAGGCGAGAGTGGCGACGCCGAGATGCTCGAGGACTTCTGGCCGGCTGACTGACCGTTAGCAGCGGCGAACTGCTCTTCTCACGCTCGCCGAGCGCTAGCACCGAGCGGGGTTCGACGGCAAGGCTGTCCCATCGGGACGATCCCTCGCCAACCCGCACCGCACGGAAACCCGTGTGGACGGACCGCTGCGATCTCGCTCCACCTCTGTGACGGTCTAGAACCCGTGTCTGACACCGGACGTGGTGGCTACGGCCACGTCCGGTGCAGACCCAACGGTGCGTCACTGACGCTTGCCGATCGCTCGCGCCAGCTCCGCCTTCGTCATCGTTGAGCGGCCGCCGATATCGAGCTTCCGTGCGCGCTCATACAGCTCGGCTTTGGTGTTGCCCTCGGCGTCGACGCCGCCGTAGGTCTCCCCCTCACCGCGGCGCTTCGCAGCGTTCGACTTCTTCGAACGCGGATCGCTCGGACCCGGCTCGTCCTTGGCCTCCCAGTGGTCGCCGACCTTCTCGAAATCGTGCTTCAGCGACGCGAAGGCGGTGCGATGCGCACGCTCGCCTTCCCCGTACTCCTCCGCCGCGGCATCGTGGGTCTTCGCGAACTGGCGCTGCGCCTTGGCAGGCGAACGCTTGAGCGTCTCCGGCAGCTCGGACTGACGCACCTCGGTCTTCGATTTCATCTTGGGCATGCGGCCTCCTCGGTTTGTACGCCCAGGAGGTTTCCGAACAGCACTGCGTCAAACAGCGGGTGTGGAACAGCGCGCGTCAGTCGACGTCGTCCTCGGCTTTCTCCGCCTGCTCACCGAGGTCGACGATGTCGCCGTCGTGAAAGAGCACGCCCTGACACGCGACGCGCCACTTCGGCTTCCGTCGCAGGAGGAACTCCAGATCCATCGCGAAGTGCTTGAACTCCTCCTGCTGCGCGTTCTCCATGATTGCCTTCGCATCGGCGTCCGGTTCGACCGAGATCCGCTGCTCGTACCAGCCGATTGCCTCGGCCTCCTCACCCAGCGACGTGATCATCCGCGCGAACGTGCGCGTCTCGGCCGAGAGCTCGTCGGGAGGCTCGTGATACTGGTCGGTGGGCATCGGTCACGCACCTTTCTGTGCTTCGAGTTGCCGGTCGCCGCTGCCCTGCTCGGTTGGATGGTCGTCAAACCTGAACCGCACGATCGGATTCTTCGCGGCGCGTACCTCGTCCAGCCTGCGGACGGGACGCTCGTGCGGTGCGTCGTGGAGCAACTCCGGCTCCTCGGCCGCCTCCTGCGCGATCGCCAGCATCGCGTCGATGAAGCGGTCGAGCGTCTCCTTCGCCTCGGACTCCGTCGGCTCGATCATCAGCGCTTCCGGGACGATCAGCGGGAAGTAGACCGTCGGAGGATGGAAGCCGTAATCCATCAGCCGCTTCGCCACGTCGAGCGCGCTGACGCCGTGCTCGCGCTTCAGCGAGCGCGTGCTGAGCACAAACTCGTGCATGCAGAGCCGGTCGAACGGCAGGTCATACGCGTCCTTGAGTCGCGCGAGCATGTAGTTCGCGTTCAGCACCGCGACCTCGCTCATCTCGCGCAGTGCGGGTCCATACGAGCGAATGAACGCGTATGACCGGACGAACACTCCGAACGGCCCGCTGAACGCCCGCACCTTGCCGATCGATTTCGGACGGTCGTAGTCGAGCCGGAAGCGGCCACCGTCGCGCGCGACAACCGGGACAGGCAGGAACGGCTCGAGGCTCGCGCGCACCGCGATCGGGCCGCCGCCAGGCCCGCCACCACCGTGCGGCTGAGAGAACGTCTTGTGCAGGTTGATGTGCACGACGTCGAAGCCCATGTCACCCGGACGGGAGATCCCGCAGACCGCGTTCAGGTTCGCCCCGTCGTAATACATCAACGCGCCGACACCGTGAAAGATGTCGCGGATCTCCTCGATGTTCTCGTCGAACAAACCGAGCGTCGACGGGTTCGTGAGCATCAACCCCGCGGTGTGCTCGTCGACCTTGCCGCGCAAGTCCTCGACGTCGATGTTTCCACGCGGATCCGTCTTTACCGGCGTCAGCTCATACCCCGCCATCGTCACGCTTGCCGGGTTCGTGCCGTGCGCGGTGTCCGGGATGACGATCTTTCGCCGCTGCTCATCCTCGCCCTTGTCCTGGAAGTAGGCGCGGAAGAGCATCAGGCCCGTCAGCTCGCCCTGGCTGCCGGCCGCGGGCTGCAGCGAGACGGCATCGAGCCCGGTCACCTCGCGCAGGATCTCCTGCAGCTCCCACTCGAGCTCGAGCGCCCCCTGTGCTGCGTCGTCCTCGACGAGCGGATGGAGGTTCGCGAAGCCGGGCAGGCCGACGAGCCGCTCGTTGATGCGCGGGTTGTATTTCATCGTGCAGCTCCCGAGCGGATAGAAGCCGGTGTCGATGCCGAAGTTGCGCGTCGAGAGCTCGGTGAAGTGCCGGAGCACTTCCGGCTCGGCCAATTCGGGAAGGCGTGGCGGCTCCGCTCGCCGCAGGCTCGCCGGCAGCTCGGGCACCGGCAGGTCGGGCTTGGGAATCCCGAGCCCGCGCCGCCCGGCCTGCGACCTCTCGTAGATCAGCTTCATGCGAGCGCCTCGACGAGGCGGTCGATCTCCTCGACCGTGCGCTTCTCGGTCACCGCGACGAGCAACGCGTCGTCGAGGCCCGGATAGTCGCGGCCGAGTGGGTACCCGGCGTAAACACCTTGCTGCCGCGCGGCCGCGAGCGCCTCGCGCGCGTTGCGGCCCGTGCGCACCGCGAACTCCTTGAAGGTCGACTGAGCGGGGAACGCCAGCGCGAGACCCGCAGCGGTGAGCCGCTCCTTCGCATAGCCGCTCAACGCCAGGCACGTCTCCCCCAGCTCGCGCAGGCCCTGCGGGCCGAGCAGGCTCAAGTGCACGAGCCCCGCGAGCGCGAGCAGCGTCTGGTTCGTCGTGATGTTCGACGTCGCCTTCTCGCGCCGGATGTGCTGCTCGCGCGTCTGCAGCGTCAGCACATAACCGCGGTCGCCGGAGGCGTCGACCGTCTCGCCGACGATGCGGCCCGGTAGCCGCCGGATGTAGTCGGAGCGCGCCGCGAGGAAGCCGTAGTGCGGGCCGCCGTAGCTCATCGAGTTGCCTGCGGACTGGCCCTCGCCGATCGCCATCGCACAGCCGTAGTTCCCGGGGGCCTCGAGCACGCCGAGCGAGACGATGTCAACGTGGGCGATCGGCATCGCGCCGGCGTCGTTCGCCGCCGCGGCGAGCTCTGGCGCCGCCTCGAGGTTCCCGAAGAAGTTCGGAGTCTGGAAGATCACGGCCGCCGCACCCTCGGCGGCGTCGCGCACACGCTGCGGGTCGGTGACGCCTCCCTCGTGCGGCACCTCGACGACCTCGAGCCCGAATCCCGGCGCGTAGGTCTTCACGACCTGGCGCACCTGCGGGCTCGTTGCTTCGGTGATCACGATCTTCGAGCGGCCCGTCGCATGCTTGGCGACGAAGCACGCGTCGGCGGCGACGGTCGAGCCGTCGTAGCCAGACGCGTTCGAGACGTCCATGCCCGTCAGCTCGCAGATCGCAGTCTGGTATTCGAAGACCGCCTGCAGCACGCCTTGCGACATCTCGGGCTGGTACGGCGTGTACGCGGTCAGCAGCTCGCCGCGCTGCAGCACCGCATCGACGACGGCAGGAACGTAGTGGTCGTAGATGCCTGCGCCGAGAAAGCAGATCTCGTCAACGACGTTCTTGCCGGCCAGCTCTTCCATGTGCCGCTGCAGCTCGGACTCGGTGAGCGCCGGCGCGATCGCGAGCTCTCGGTCGTAGCGGACGGCGGCCGGGATGTCGCGAAAGAGCTCCTCGACAGAACCGACGCCGATCGTCGCCAGCATCTGCTCGCGGTCGTCGTCGGTGAGCGAGAGGTAGCTCATTCGCTCTCGACGACGCGCTGGTAATCGGCCGCGCTCAACAACTGGCTCTGCTCGTCCGGTTGCGTCATGCGCACGCGGATCAGCCAGCCGTCACCGTAGGGATCATCGTTCGCAGTCTCCGGCGCGTCGATCACCTGCTGGTTCACCTCGATCACCTCGCCGGAGAGGGGCGAGATCAGGTCGGAGACGGCTTTGACGGACTCGACCTCGCCGTAGGAGGCGTCCTTGCCGACACTCGCGCCGACGTTCGGCGGCTCGTAGTGGACGAGCTCTCCGAGCGCGTCCTGCGCGTGCCAGGTGATGCCGAGCACCGCCTCGTCGCCGTCGATGCGCGCCCAGTCGTGCTCGGGGTGGTAGAGCAGATCCTCGGGATACGACTCGGTCGACACTTACGACTCCTTCTTGTAGATGGGCTTCTTGACGACCTCGGCCGCGCGAGGACGGCCGCGCACATCGATCACGAGCTCGGTTCCCGGCTTCGCCTGCGCCGCGGGAACGTACGCGAGACCGATTCCACGGTCGAGCATCGGCGAGAGCGAGCCGGACGTGACGATGCCGCCGCCCTCGATCGCCATTCCCTGGCGCGGAATCGCCTTCTCGGTCATCGCAAACGGCACGAGCTTCCGCTCAGGGCCGTACTCCTTGATTTCCCGCAAGTGCTCGGCTCCCGCGAAGTCGGTGTCGAGGGCGCAGGCCCAGCCGAGGCCGGACGAGATCGCGTCCCACTCTGGGCCGATGTCGTTGCCGTGTAGCGGGTAACAGACCTCGAGGCGCAGCGTGTCGCGCGCACCAAGGCCGGCGGGCGTGACACCGCGCGCGAGGATCGCATCCCACAGCGCGCCGGCGTCGTCCTCCATGCAGGCGAGCTCGACGCCCTCCTCGCCGGTGTAACCCGTGCGATTGACCATCACCTCGACGCCGTCGATCCGCGACATCTCGAAGGTGAACGGCGCGCCGCGCTCGAGCCCGAGCCGTTCGAGGGCGCGCGGCCCCTGCACCGCCAAGAGCGCGAAGTTGTCTGAGACGTCGCGTACGTCGGAGCCACGCAGCTCGCGCTCCTTCAGACGCCGAAACGCCGGCTCGCGATTCGATGCGTTGACGATGAGCAGGTACCGGTGGCGGTCGAGCCGGTAGACGATCAGGTCGTCGATGATCCCGCCGCCATCGGTCGTCAGCAGGG
>JACDGR010000166.1:3310-7254 GCA_013821525.1 Actinomycetota bacterium | reverse complement strand
GGATGAGGTCGCCGTTCGAGCGTGAGTCGACGCGGGCAGCGAACAGGGCCTGGTCGTTGTCGGTGAGCAGCTGTCCGTCGTCTGCGCCATCGTCGGAGAGCGCCTCCTCGACGATCACCGGCTCCGCGTCGAGATGGAAGAACACGTAGGCGTCGGAACCGATGCTCTCTAGCACCTCGACCCGCACCTCGATCGTCGGCAGGTCGCGAGAGGCGAACGCAGCATCCTCGAACGCCTCGGGGCGGATGCCGACGGTCGCCCGCCCCCCGGGCTGCAGCACCGGTCGGCGCTCGCGGTCGAGCGGGATCGACGTGCTACCGAGCATGATGTTGTCGTCGCTCAGCACGCCCTGCGCAAGGTTCATCGCAGGCGAGCCGATGAACGCGGCGACGAAGACGTTCGCAGGCTCCTCGTAGAGGCGGCCCGGTGCGTCGACCTGCTGCACCTTGCCGTCGCGCATCACCGCGACGCGCGCGCCGAGCACCATCGCCTCGACCTGATCGTGCGTGACGTAGACGGTCGTCGTGCCGATCCGCTGGTGCAGCTGCTGCAGCGAGGTGCGCATGCTGACGCGGAGCTTCGCATCGAGGTTCGAGAGCGGCTCGTCCATCAAGAACGCCTTCGGTTCGCGCACGATCGCGCGGCCCATCGCGACGCGCTGCATCTGGCCGCCCGAGAGGGCGCCGGGACGCCGGTCGAGCAGCTGGTCGAGCCCGAGCAGCTTGGCTGCCTCCTCGACGCGACGGTTGATCTCCTTCTTCGGCGTCTTGCGGACGCGCAGCGCGTAGCCAAGGTTCTGGCGCACGGTCATATGCGGGTAGAGCGCGTAGTTCTGGAACACCATCGCGAGGTCGCGATCCGAAGGCGAGGCGCCCGTCACGTCGCGGCCGTCGATCATGATGCGGCCCGCGCTGATCGTCTCGAGCCCGCCGATCGAGCGCAGCAGGGTCGTCTTCCCGCAGCCGGAGGGCCCGACGAGCACCATGAACTCGCCGTCGGCGATCGTCATGTCGACGCCGTCGACCGCGCGGACGCCTCCCGCGAACTCCTTGGTGACCCCGTCGAGAACGATTTCGCCCACTGCCGCGGGGAATCTACCCGCATCCGGGGGCGGCGTGCAATCGTTGCCACATTCCCCGGGGCCGCCGTTAGACTCGCGGTCGTGCCGACCACAGACGTGATGCGGGTTCTGGACACCTGCAACGTCTGGGTGATCCCGGTCGGCGGGAACGCGATCTGCATCGACTTCGGCAGCGGCCTCATCCTCGACCGGCTCGAGGAGCTCGGGATCGAGCGCGTCACCGACATCCTCGTCACCCACCATCACCGCGACAACGTCCAGGGGCTCGCCCGCGCGGTCGAGGCCGGCGCTCGCGTCTGGGTGCCGCCGGTCGAGCGCGACCTCTTCGACCGGGTCGACGAGCACTGGGCGCGTCACCGGCCGGAGAACGACTACGACGTGCGCCAGCACCGCTTCTCGCTGCTCGAGCCCGTCGAGATCGCAGGCGTCGTCGACGAGTACAGGGTGCGTGCCTACGGCGGCGTCGAGGTCTACACGCTGCCGACGCCCGGGCACACGATCGGCTCGGTCAGCTATCTCGTCGATCTCGACGGCACCCGCGTCGCGTTCACGGGCGACCTGCTCTACGCCCCGGGTCGAGTCTGGTCGCTCGCCGCGACGCAGTGGTCGTACGGCGGGGTGGAGGGACAGGCTGCAACGATCCTCTCCTGCGGGACGCTCGCGCGCCGCGCGCCGGAGGTGCTCTACCCCGCACACGGCGAACCGGTCGCGAACGCGCCGACGGCGCTCGCGGCGACCGCCGACGGCGTCGGCGAGATCATGGAGCTCCGCCGTCTCGGCCAACCCTGGAACCTTGCAGGGTGGCTCGACAGCCCGTGGCAGGAGATCTCGCCACACCTGCTGCGCAACCGCACGAGCGTTGCCACCTCGTACGCCGTTCTCTCGGACACGGGTGCCGCGCTGATTCTCGACTGGGGCTACGACCTCTGGACGGGGACTTCGCTCGGGCTCGAGCGCGCCGCGAGCCGGCCGCTCCTCGAGTCGATCGATGCTCTGCGCCGCAACCACGGGGTCGAGCGCGTCGACGCGGTGATCGCCACGCACCACCACGACGACCACGTCGCAGGCTTCAACCTGCTGCGCGACGTCGAGGGATCAGAAGTGTGGGCTCCCGCGAACGTCGCGCCGATCCTCGAGAGTCCTTGCCGGTACGACCTGCCGTGCCTGTGGTTCGATCCGATTCCGGTCGATCGCGTCCTGCCGCTCGGCGAGCCTTTCGCCTGGCACGAGCTCGAGCTGACCGTGCATCCGCTGCCCGGTCACACGCTGTACGCGGCTGCGATCGAGCTGGAGCTCGACGGGACGCGGGTGCTCGCGATCGGCGACCAGCAGGGTGGAGGAGAGGCGGCCGGCCGCGACGTCCTGAACTACCAGTACCGCAACCGCTTCGCGGTCGACGACTACGTCGCGAGCGCTGAGCTCTACGCGCGGTTGCGTACCGAGCTGCTGCTCGGCGGCCACTGGGAGCCACGGCGCGTCACGGACGAATACCTCGCGGGCCTGCTCGACGACGGCCGCCGTCTGGCCGACCTGCACCGCCAACTCCTACCGCTCGACGAGGTCGACTTCGGTGCCGAGGGATTCGCGGCGCGCATCGCGCCCTACCGCAGCCACGTCGCGCGCAGAGAGACCGTCGAGCTACAGGTCGAGATCGTCAACCCGTTCGCTCGCGCTGCGACAGCAGAGGTGCGCCTCGTCGCTCCTGCTGCCTGGCGTGTCGAGCCTGATGTGCTGCGCGTCGAGCTGGACGCGAATGGCGAGGGGCGCGTTGCGTTCCGAGTAGCTGTCGACGACGCGGCGCGGCGTCAGGTGCCCGTTGCGGCCGACGTGACCGTCGACGGTGTGCGCTTCGGCCAGCAGGCCGAGGCTCTGGTGACCGTCACGTGAAGATCGAGCGCCGCGGCTACCGGCTCGAGGTACAAGCGGACGGCCGGCGCGCGACCCTGCTCTCGCCGGCAGGCACGCACTGGCTGACGCTCGGGCTGCTGACCGCGTTCGACGCGGTTGGCGCGGTGGACGAGACGCTCGGTGTCGGGCAGCCCGTGCTCGACGGCGACACGGTCACGATCGAGCGCAGCTCGACGGTCTGGCGCAGTGCAGGCGTGCGGCTGACCTGCACGGACGACGCGCTCGAGCTCGACGCCTGGGTCGAGGGCGAGGGAGCCCTGACCGACGTGCACCTGCTCGGCGGTCGCTCGCTCGCGCCCGGGATCGCGAACGGCTTCTACCCGACCGGATCGAGCTTCCGCACGCTCTTCTCGCCGAACCCCGGCGACCCGGCGAAGCTCGTGCGCGCGGCGTCCGAGCCTGCCGTGATCGGCGTCACGGGCGACGGCGCGCCGGGGCGCGGCCACTGGTTCTTCACGCCTGCACCGCTGCTCTTCGCGCTCACGACCGCGACGCCGCTCTTGCCGGAGGAGGAAGTTGAGGAAGGCTGGCTCGGAGTCGGCCTTGCGGCGCCCGTCGAGCAGCTCGAGTTCGTGCAGGCCGTCTATCGCCCCGCCGACCTCGCGTTCCACCTTGTGCTCGAGCACGAGGGCCACGCGCGCGTCGACGGTCGCCGCGACGCGCCGACGGTGCTACTTCGGCCAGGCGCGCGCACCGCCTACGAGGCGATCGCGGCGCACCGCAGCGACGCCGCCCCTCCGCGCAAGCGGAAGGGCTCGAGCCCGCGCTGGTGGAGCGAGCCGATGTTCTGCGGCTGGGGCGCGCAGTGTGCGCTCTCCGTGCGTGGCGGCGGACTCGGCGGGCTCTCGACGCAGGGCGGCGGGCCGGCACCGTCGCTCGCCACGCAGCAGAACTACGACGGGTTCCTGGCGGCGCTCGCCGCGCACGACGTCGTCCCCGGGACGGTCGTGATCGA
>JACDGR010000166.1:0-3300 GCA_013821525.1 Actinomycetota bacterium | reverse complement strand
TGGCAGCAGACCTACGGCCGAAACGAGCCGGACACCGTCAAGTGGCCCGACCTGCGCGGCTGGATCGCAGATCGGCACGCAGACGGGCAGCGCGTGCTCCTCTGGTGGAAAGCCTGGGACGCCGAAGGCCTCCGCGACGAGCTCTGCGTGCGTGCCCCCGACGGGACGCCCGGTGTGCTCGACCCGACGAATCCGGCTGCGCGCGAGCTCCTGCGGGAGGTGATGACGCAGCTCGTCGGCGCAGGCGGTTTGGGCGCCGACGGGCTGAAGGTCGACTTCACCGCACGCACTCCGAGCGGCCAGGCCTACCAGGCGCACGGCCCCGGTTGGGGGATCGCGCTCTTGCATGACCTGCTGTCGGTGGTGTATTCCGAAGTCAAGCAAGTCAATCCCGACGCTCTCGTGATCACTCATACAGCACATCCCGCCTTCGCCGACGTCACCGACATGGTGCGGCTGAACGACATGCTTCGGCTCGACGACCCGGGCCCGGTGCAGCCCGGGGCGGTGGTCGAGCAGATGCGCTACCGGGCCTCGGTCGCGGCGGCAGCGCTGCCGGACACGCTGATCGACACCGACGACTGGTGCGTCCCCGACCTCGCCGCCTGGCGGGAGTTTCTCGAGGTCAAGCCGGAGCTCGGCGTCCCGTCGCTGTACTACGCGACGCATCTCGACCTCTCGGGCGAGGCGTTCGAGGAGGCCGACTATGCCGCGCTGCGGCGTGTCTGGGGCGCCTGGCGGGAGCGCGTGCAGTGAGTGCGAGCCCGCAGCCGCACGAGACGCACGAGCTCGGTCTCGCGCAGCCGATCACGCTTGCCGACATCGCGCGTGAGGCGGGCACCTCGCCCTCGACGGCCTCACGTGCGCTCAGTGGGCGCGGCTACGTCTCTCCCGCCGCCCGCGACCGGCTGCTCGCCGTCGCCGACCGGCTCGGCTATGTGCCAAACGCGTCAGCGCGCACGCTGAAGCGGCGGTCGAGCCGCGTAATCGGCGTCGTCGTCTCCGACCTCGGCAACCAGTTCTACGCGCGGCTCGCGGCCGGGATCGAGCAGACGTTGCGCGAGGCGGACTACCAGATGATGGTGCTCGGCGACAACAGCGAGGGCGACGAGGAGCTCGACGGCGCGCGGACGTTCCTCGCGATGCGCGCACCCGGCGTGATCATGACGCCGGTCAGCTCGGATGCCGGCGAGCTGTTGCGCTCTCAGGGTGTTGCGGTCGTCGAGGTCGACCGTCGGCTCACCGAGGGCTGCGACGCGGTGGTGATCGACAACGAGGCGGGGGCGCGTGCGGCGACCGAGCATCTGCTCTCGCTCGGGCACACGCGGATCGCACTGCTTGGCGTCGACACGGAATGGACGACGGATGCCGGGCGGCTCGCCGGCTACCGCGCCGCCTTGGCGGCCGCGCGGCTGCCCGCTGACGACCGGCTGATCGTGCGCATCCCCGTGCACGTCGACGCCGACGAGCGCATCGAAGCGCTGCTGCGAGACGAGCGGCCGACCGCGATCTTCGCCGCGAACAATCAGCTCGCCGAGCGGGCGTGGCGCCTGATCCGCAGGCGCGGGCTCCACCTGCCCGGCGATCTGTCGCTCGTGGCCTTCGACGACGTCCCGTGGATGCAGATGGTCGACCCGGGGCTGACGGTCGTCGAGCAGCCGACGCTCGAGCTCGGGCGCTGCGCCGCGAAGCTGCTGCTGCAACGGCTCGAGAGCCCGTCGCTCCCGCCTGCGGTCGAGTGCCTGCAGCCCCATCTGCTCGTGCGCGGCTCGACCGCAATGCTCGTTCGGTAGCGAGTGGAAAGCTCGGTTGGCGTTTGACGAGTCACGCGGTAGTGTGGTAACGATCTCACACCTTTGCACCCCCCAGGGTTCAAACTCTCGAGTCGGAGGAGAACGCATGAAGGGTTGGCGTACACGCCTTGCCGCACTATCGGTCCTCGCCATGGTTGCGATTGCAGCCATCACCGCGAGCCTGGCCGGTGCACACAACGATGGGCACTACGTTCGTCAGGCCGGATCCCTGAACATCATGGGCTTCGGAACGGGCGACGACGTCGCCGAGTCGCGCGCAACGATCGCCACCGCGGCGGTCGGTGGGAGCGTCACCCGCCCGTCGGGTGGGTTCAACGACCAGCAGTTCCTGGCCGCGGTCGCGAGTGGTAACTCGCCCGACCTCGTCTACCTGAGCCGCGACAAGGTCGGCACGTATGCAGCGAAGGGCGCTTTCCTGCCGCTGACGTCGTGCATCTCGTCGCACAAGATCAACACGAAGCAGTACCGCATTCCCGCGATGAACGAGGTCACCTACAAGGGCAAGATCTACGGGATCCCGGAGTTCTACGACGTGCGCACGATCCTCGTCGACAACAACGTGCTCGACATGGCGGGCGTCAAGCTCTCCGGCCTCGACACGTCGAACTGGCCGAACCTTCTCGCCACGGCGAAGAAGCTCGCCAAGGTCGACAATGGGAAGGTGACGCGGATCGGCTTCGATCCGAAGATCCCCGAGTTCTTCCCCCTCTGGGCGAAGGCGAACGGTGTCGACATCCTCTCGAAGGACGGTCTCACGCCGCACCTGAACGATCCGCGTGCCGTTGCGGCTCTGGCCTACGCGGTCAGCCTCGTCAACGCGCAGGGCGGCTGGAACGCCTTCAAGTCGTTCCGCGACACGTGGGACTTCTTCGGCTCCAACAACGAGATCGCAGCTGACCAGGTCGGTGCCTTCCCGATGGAGCAGTGGTACTACAACGTGCTTGCCGGCTCTTCGCCGAAGGTGCACATCACCGCACTGCAGTTCCGCAACAAGAAGCATCAGCCGATCAACTACGAGACCGGCTCGGCGTGGGCGATCCCGAAGGGCTCGCACAACGTCGACGCGGCCTGCACGTGGATGAAGACGATGACGTCCGTCTCGACGTGGACTGCGGCGGCCAAGAACCGCGCTCAGATCCGCGCCGCGAAGAACCAGCCCTACACGGGCATCTCGACCGGTAACGCCGTTGCAGACCTCGCGGTCTACAAGACGGTGTCGAAGTTCAACCCGTTCTTCGACCAGTCGGTCAAGAAGGTGCTGGACGTCCAGCGCTTCTCGTTCAACATCCCGGCCTCGCCTGCGAGCGCCGAGTTCAAGCAGGCCTGGTCGGATGCGGCCACGCGCGTCTTGAACGGCCAGCAGACGGCCAAGCAGGCGCTCGACCAGGCACAGAAGGAATCGGTCGCCGCCATCAAGGCAGCGACGAAGTAAGAAGGCACTGAGCTCGGGCCACATGGCCACTGTCGTGACCTCCAAGCCGGGCCC
>JACDGR010000165.1 GCA_013821525.1 Actinomycetota bacterium | reverse complement strand
GTCGTCGACGCGCACGGGCTCGGGCGGCTCGCGGTCGCCGTTGCGCGCACGCCGGGAACCGCGATCGTGACGATCCTCGGCATCGACGGCACCGGAGCGAGCGGCCGTTCGGTGCTGATCGACGGCGCTCGGGCAACCGCCTGCGGCAGCGGCTGTTACCGCGCACCCGCCGGCGCCGGGCCTGTTGCAGTCTCGGTCGACGGGCGCCTGACGCGATTCGACCTACCCGCAACCGCACCAGACGCAACCGCACGCGTGCGACGCGCCACGGCCGCGTACCGGGCCACGCGCTCCGTCGTCTTCGACGAGACGCTCTCCGCTGGAGTCGGTAGCTCCGTCACGCGCTTCACTGCGGTGCGCCCGAACCGCCTTGCCTATCAGACGAAGGGCGGCGCCTCCGCGATCGTGATCGGAGCTCGCCGCTGGGATCGCGAGAACGCGAAGTCGCCCTTCGTCGAGTCGACGCAGACACCCCTCGACGTGACGCAGCCCTACTGGACGAGCATCTCGAACGCACACCTGATCGCTCCGAACGTCGTGGCGTTCCTCGACCGCAGCCTCCCGGCGTGGTTCCGGCTGACGCTCGGCCCGGCGCTGCCCCGTCAGATGCACATGACCGCGGCTGCCCACTTCATGACCGATCGTTACGTCGAGTTCGGTGGCCCGGCGACGGTGTCGCCGCCCTCGCGGTAGCGCGCCGCCTCAGCGCCGACCACCTCGCGGAAGCACGGCGCATCTTCGAACGCGGCGAGCCCGACCGGAGCGTCGCGCGGTCGCCGTGCGCGACGTGACGGTAGCCGCGCCGTTGCGAGTGCACCCGCGGCGCCGACCACGCCGCCGATCGCGAACGTGCGAAGCCTGCTGCGCCGGCCCGGCCCTTCCATGCGACGATCCTACTCGTGCGCCTCGTCACCCTCGGAGATCTCCTGCTCGACGTGATCGTGCGGCTCGATGCACCGCTCGTCCCGGGCGACGACCAGTCGGCGATCACCCGCACGGGAGCGGGCGGGCAAGCGGCGAACGTCGCGGCCTGGGCGGTCGCGCTCGGCGCAGAAGCGCGATACGTGGGCCGCCGCGGCGACGACACCGCCGGCGAGCTCGTCGCCCGCGAGTTGCTAGGGCGCGGTGTCGAGCTGGCCGGCCCGGTCGGCGGACGGACGGGAGTCGTCGTGTCGCTCGCCTCCGCCGGCGACCGGACCATGGCGTCCGACCGAGGCGCCGCGGTGGAGCTGTCGGGACACGAGCTCGATCCGGCATGGTTCGATGCCGACGTCTTGCACATCTCTGGTTACTCACTCCTCCGCGACCCGCTTGCGAGTACGGCCGTCCGTGCGGCCGAACTGGCGCGCGAGCGAGGCGCGCGCGTCTCGCTCGATGTGTCGACGTGGACGCTCGTCGACGACGCCTTCAGGGAGCGGCTGTCTGCGGTCGCACCCGACCTGCTCTTTGCGACCGAGCGTGAGCACGAGGTCATCGGGACGACCTCTGCGACCTGCGTGATCAAGCGCGGCGCCAAGGGAATCCGCGTCGGCGAGGTCGCCCACCCCGCCTTGCCCGGCGAGATCGTCGACACGACCGGGGCCGGAGACGCGCTCGCGGCCGGCTATCTCGTCGGCGGCGCCCCACTCGGGCTCGCAGCTGCCGCACGCTGCTGTGCGCGGCTGGGATCGATGCCGTGATCCGCGTTTCCGAAGAAATCCTCGAGGGGCAACGCGCCGGAGCCGGGGTCGTTGCGCTCGAGACGACGCTGATCGCGCACGGATTTCCGCCGGGCGAGGGCGTCGAGGTCGGGCTCGGCTCGGAGCGCGCCGTGCGCGCCGGGGGCGCGGTGCCGGCGACGATCGGCGTGCTCGACGGAGAGATCGTCGTGGGGCTGACCCCGTCGGAGCTCGAGCGCTTCGACGCCGCCTCCCGCAAGCTCGGGCCACGCGACCTTGCCGCCGCCGTCGTCCAGCGCGCGCCCGGCGCGACGACCGTCGGCGGCACGCTCTCGGTCTGCAACGCCTGCGGGATCCAGTTCATGGCGACCGGCGGCCTCGGCGGCGTCCATCGCGGCTGGCCGTCGCCGCCGGATGTCTCCGCCGACCTCCAGGCGCTTGCCCATACGCGGGCGCTCGTCGTCTCCTCGGGCATCAAGTCGCTGCTCGACGTGCCGGCAACCTCGGAGCTCCTCGAGACACTCGGCGTACCTGTTCTCGGCTGGCGGACGGACACGCTCCCGCTCTTCTACGCGGCAAGCGGTGGCCCCGGCGTTTCCGCGCGCGTCGAGACGGCGGCCGAAGCCGCAGCTGTCGCCGCCGCGCACTGGCGGATCCTTGGCGGCGGCCTCCTGCTCGGGCGCCCGCCCACGGAGAGCCTCGATGACGTCGAGCCCCTGATCGAGCGTGCACTCGCCGACGCGGCCGCGCAGGACGTCCACGGCCAGGGGGTGACGCCGTTCGTCCTCTCCTACCTGCACCGCGAGAGCGACGGGAAGACGCTGCGCGCGAACCGCGAGCTGATCGTCGACAACGCGCGTCTCGCCGGGGAGATCGCAGCCGCAGCGTCTAGTTCAGCCTGATCCAGACCCCGTTTTCCTGCACGAGCTTGCCGTCCACGTAGATCTGCCCCTCCGTGCGCAAGTCCTTGACGATGTCCCAGTGGATCGCGCTCTCGTTCGTCCCGCCCGTGAACGAGTAGGAGTTGCCCAGGGCCAGATGCACCGTGCCGTCGATCTTCTCGTCGAAGGCGACGTTCTTCATGAACCGCTGGATGCCGGGGTTGCAACCGATCCCGAGCTCACCGAGGCGCCGGGCACCTTCGTCGGTGTCGAGCGTCCGCAGCAGGAATTCCTCACCCGCGCGCGCTGAGGCGTCGACGACCCGCCCTGCCTCGAAGCGAAGCCGCACGCCTGTCACCTCGGTGCCGAAGTAGACCGCAGGGAACTCGGAGAACTCGATCACGCCGTCGGCCGAATCCTCGACCGGCGAGTAGAACACCTCGCCGCCCGGCATGTTGATGCGACCGTCGTCGACGGCTCCGATGCGGCCCGCGACCGACAAGGTGAGATCGGTACCGGCACCGACGATGCGCACCTCCTCCCCCGCGTCGAACAGCGCCGCGATCCCGCCCATCCGCCTCCCCTCGGCGTCCCAGTCGAGGAGCACCGAGTCGTAGATGAACTGCTCGAACTCGGGCAGTGTCATGCCGCCGTCCTGCGCGGTCGCGAGCACGGGATATTCGGCGACGACCCAGGGAACCTGCAGGGACATCGTCAGCTCTCGCATCGGAGCGCTCATCTGCTGCATCGCCGCCCGGCGCTCCTCGGAGAGCTCGGAGCCCTCGCGCGTGTTCTCCGGCGCCCAGATCGCGATGAACGCGTCGGCCTCCTCCCAGATCCGCCGCTGGAGCGGCGGTGGCTCACGCAGCACGTCGAGCTCGGCGACACGGGCGAACGGGCCGCCGATCAGCTCGAACGACAGCTGCAACAGCGGTTAGGCGCCACGGCGCGCCAGCTGCTCGATCACCGCCTCGATCAACGGCCGTGCGAGCGGCGTCCCGCGGATCACCACCTGCCAGCCCTGCTGGGCCGCGATCGAGCGGTCGACGAGAAGGGCGGCGTACCTGTCGATTCTCGGATCGCGCGTCGGGCTTCAGTGTCTCGGAGCGGCGTCGTCGCGGCATTGGCCGAAAGGGCCAGTACGCCTACTCGAGTGTGCGGAGGAACTCCTCGATCTCGAGCGCCGGCAGCGTCTCGATCTTCGTCGAGCCACGGGCGCCGAGTGCGACCGAAACCTTCGCGACGGACGCGATGTCCGGCGCCTCGAGCACGCTCACGAAGTCGAAGCTGCCAAGGGTCGCCCACTGGTGCAGCACCTTGCACCCGAGCTCCTCGACGTCCTTGTTCACCTGCCGGAGGCGCTCAGGGTTCGACTTGAGGGTCTGGACGCCTTGCTGGCTCAGCGTCGAGAGCAGGATGAAGATCGGCATCGCGGCGTCTCCTTCGGAGTGGTCGGCCGGAGCCTACCCTCGCGGCCTGATCGACATAGAGGAGTGCGCCACCGAGGAACAGCAGCGGGCCGAGCACGACGTCCGAGGTGAAGAGCGCGAGCCGCTGGGCGCCGTCCTGGCTGTGCAGGAGCACGCTCAGAACCTCGGCAGCCACACCGACCACGATTACGAGCGCGGCCAGCGAGCCGAGCGCGTGCGCGTAGTCGGCGACGCCAAGGCGACGGCCGCGTACGAGTGCGGAGCGCACGTCGAGGTGCTCGATCATCGCCGCGGGAACAGCGAGCCCGATCAGCGCGAACCAGGCGATCCCCGGCAAGAGGTAGGTCGCGCGGAGCACCGGGAACGGCAGGTAGATGATCGTTGCGACGATCGCCGCAGCAAGCGTGGGGCGCCGCTCGTGGACGACGTGACACGCCCACAGGAACGCGCCGACGAAGAGCGGCGTGGCGGCCCAGTAGACGAGCAGCTGCGCCTCGGCCGTCCGGTGGATGCTGAAGTGATCGACGAGCGCGAGCGGCAAACCGAGCGGTAGCGAGCGCCAGAACGCGTTCCCGTAGGCACGGATCGTCTCGGCGATCAGTTGCCCGACCGTGCGCTCCGCGGGTGGGAGCGGCGGAGGCAGCTCAGCCACGGGCGATCTCCGCCACGAGCCCCGGCAACGACGCGGCGAGCAGGCGCTTTGCGTCGGCGAAGCGCCAGCGCGCGCGATCAGGCTCGCCGATCGCGTTTGCGAGCACGCGCACTTCGACCGCGGGCACACCGGCGAGCGCCGCGGCGCGCAACACGGCGTACCCCTCCATCGCCTCGACCTCACAGCCGCTCGAGCCCCCGACTCGTGCCGAGGTTCCGATCGCCTCGACGCGCGCACCGGGCAACGCGCGACCTGCGAGCTCGACGAGGCGGGGATCGGCCGCCGCGCGAAGGTCGATCCACCGTGCGTCGTCGGCGTCGCAATAGACAGCCTCCCGACCGATCACGAACTCGGGCTCGTCGAATGTCCGCGCACCGGCGATTCCGACGTGCAGCAAGGCTTCCGGCAACGTGTCCGCGAGTGCGGCTGCGGTGCGTGCGGCGGCATCGACCGGCCCGACGCCGCAGACGAGCGTTGCGACAGGCCCCGCCCCCGCCAGCTCATCGGGGGTTGCTGCGACGACGAGGAGCACGTACGCCACCGTAGCGGCGTGCGATAGTTGCGTCATGGGATATCGCGTGGCGGAGATCACATCGCTCGAGTGGGCCGAACGGCCGCCCAAGCCGGGTGAGGGGACGCGCGTTGCGGCCGACATCACGACCGCCGCGGGCCTGCAGCAATCGCGAGCTCGCGTCTGGCGCTACCCGGCGGGCGCGACCGGCCGGCGGCACCGCGACCACGCACAGGAAGAGGTCTTCGTCGTCATCTCGGGGACGCTGACGATGCTGCTCGGCGACGAAGGTGAGCGAGTCGACGTCGGGCCTGGCAGCGTGGTCGCCGTCGATGCGATGACGCCGCTGCAGATGCGCAACGAATCCGACGAGGAGCTCGTGTGCTTCGTCTACGGCGCGCCGCCGTTGCAGGAGGGCGCCGACTTCCTCGACGACGTCCCGCTGCCACCCCGCTCCGCCTAGCCAGCCGCGGCGCGCTTGAAGACGAGGTCGCCGTGCTGCGCTTCGACGCGGATCGTGTCGCCTTCCCCGAAGTCGCCTTCGAGCAGGCGCACGGCCAGCGGGTTCTCGAGCAGGCGCTGGATGGCGCGCTTCAGCGGCCGCGCGCCGTAGGCGGGATCCCAGCCCGCTTCCGCGATCACGAGCTTTGCCTCGTCGGCGAGCTCGAGCGCGAGCCCGCGTTCGCCGAGCCGCTCCCGCAGCCGCTGCAGCTGGTGGTCGACGATCACGGCCAGCTGCTCGCGCGTCAGTGACTTGAACTCGATGATCTCGTCGATCCGGTTCAGGAACTCGGGGCGGAAGTGGTCGCGCATCGCCTCGGCGCTGCGAATGTTCGAGGTCATGATCAGCACGACGTTCCGGAAGTCGACCGTTCGCCCCTGACCGTCGGTGAGGCGCCCGTCGTCGATCACCTGCAGGAGGACGTCGAACACTTCGGTGTGCGCCTTCTCGATCTCGTCGAGCAGCACCACGCTGTAGGGACGCCTGCGCACCGCCTCGGTGAGCTGGCCTCCCTCGTCGTAGCCGACGTAGCCGGGCGGCGCGCCGACGAGCCGCGACACGGTGTGCCGCTCCTGGTACTCGCTCATGTCGATCCGCACCATCGCCTTCTCGTCGTCGAACATGAACTCGGCGAGCGCGCGCGCCAGCTCGGTCTTGCCGACGCCCGTCGGGCCGAGGAAGACGAAAGACCCGATTGGGCGATCGGGATCCTGCAGCCCGGTGCGCGCACGGCGTAGCGCGTTTGCCACCGCCTCGACGGCCTCGTCCTGGCCAACGACTCGCTCGTGCAGGTTCGACTCGAGCGCGAGCAGCTTCGCCGTTTCGCTCTCGAGCAAGCGGTCGACGGGGATGCCCGTCCAGCTCGCGACCGTCAGCGCGATGTCGTCCTCGTCGACCTCTTCCTTGACCATCGACTCGGTCGTCCCGACTTCGCGCTCCTCGAGCTCCTGCTCGAGCGCCGGCAGTTCGCCGTAACGGATCTCCGCGACGCGCTGCAGGTTGCTCTCGCGCTCGGCGCGGTCGGCCTCCATGCGCAGCTCGTCGATCTTGCGCGTGATCTCCTTCACGCGCTCGAGCGCCTCCTTCTCCTTCGCCCAGCGGGCGGCGAGTGCGTCGCGTTCCTCTTTCGCCTCCGCATGAGCGCGCTCGAGCGGCTCGCGCATCGACTTCGACTCGTTCGCCATCGCGGCGAGCTCGATCTCGAGCTGCATGACGCGGCGATTCGCCTCGTCGAGCTCGAGCGGGCTCGAGTCGATCTCCATGCGCAGTCGCGCACCTGCCTCATCGACCAGGTCGATCGCCTTGTCGGGCAGAAAGCGGTCGGCGATGTAGCGGTGGCTCAGCACCGCGGCGGCCACGAGCGCAGCGTCGCGGATGCGGACGCCGTGGTGGGCTTCGTAGCGCTCCTTCAGGCCGCGCAGGATCGCGATCGTGTCGGCGACGGACGGCTCGCCGATGTGGACAGGCGCGAAGCGGCGCTCGAGTGCGGCGTCCTTCTCGATGTGCTTGCGGTACTCGTCGAGCGTGGTCGCGCCGACGCAGCGCAGCTCGCCACGTGCGAGCAGCGGCTTCAACAGGTTCGCAGCGTCGACCGCGCCCTCTGCGGCGCCGGCGCCGACGATTGTGTGCAGC
>JACDGR010000164.1 GCA_013821525.1 Actinomycetota bacterium | reverse complement strand
CAACACGACCGAATACCGCTACGCGTCCGGTCGACGGCCAACGGCGTCGGCCGCACCCGTCACCACCGGCGCCCCAACCGGCCGAAGCGCGCTCGCTACGATCGCCTTGATCGGTGCGGCGCTCCTCGGCCTTGCGGTGGCGGTCGCGATCTGGGCTAGAGCGTGACCGCTGCGCGCATCACGGAAACGGGCGCCTCGAGGCCCGTCCAGAGCGTGAAGCTTGCCGCTCCCTGGCGCACGAGCGCCTCACGACCGTCGATCACGACGCAGCCGGCTGCCCGCGCCGCCGCGACCAGCGCGGTCTCGTCCGGCCCATAGGCGAGGTCGACAACGATCTGACCTGCAATCGGCTGCACGAGCACCTCGTCACGTACCGGAGTTGCGTTCACGATCAGGTCGCATGCCTCGGCATCGGGCGGCCACGTGCCGGAGCGCGAGAACACACGGGTATCGTCGGGCAGAGCCGGCCCGAGCGCGAGAGCCGCGCCGCCCGCACCGATCACGCACGCACGAGCAGAGTGGATGCCGGCGAGGATCTCGCGGTCAGTGTTATAGCCGACGACTCGCCCGTCGTCGAAGAGCAGCGTGTTTACGCTCTCATCGTCGGCTTCTGCACACGCTGCGGCGGCTGCCTGCTTGTGTGGGATCGTCACGTTCGCGCCGACGAAGCCGAGAGCTTGCAATGCGGCAATCGCCGCGGTCGCGTCCTCGACGTCGAACGCGCTGTAATGCCAGTCGAGCCCGCGCGCCGCGAAAGCGGCGTTCTGCATGCGCGGCGACAGCGATTGCGCAATCGGATGACCGAGTAGCGCAACGTGCGTCGTCACGTTGTCGCTCGCGTGATCAACAGCCGTAGCCGTGTGCGCATTCGTACTGTGCGAACGCGGTATCGCTCGCCGTGAAGAAGTGGTGCTTCTTGTCAGGCTTGCGCACGAAGAAGAGGTAGTCGACCTTGGCCGGATGAGCGGCAGCCTGAATCGAGGCGAGCCCGGGACTGGCGATCGGGGTGGGTGGCAACCCGGGCAGCTTGCGCGAGTTGTAGGGGTTGTTGCTGTCGAGCTGCGACTGCAGGATCGACTTGGTCGGCGGGATGTTCAGCCCGTACCGGAGCGTCGCGTCGATCCCAAGCGGCATGCGTTGATGCAGACGGTTGTAGATCACCGCCGCGACCAGCCGCCGTTCCTCCGGTGCAAGGGTCTCCTTCTCGACCATCGAGGCGATGATCAAGACGTCGTACGGCGTCAGCTGCTTCGACCGCGCGTACGCCAGATCAACCTTCGCCCAGTTGACGCAGAACGCCTGCAACTGCTCTGCGACGAGCTGACGCGCAGTCGTCCCCGGTAGGAAGTCATAGGTCGCCGGGAAGAGCAGGCCCTCGAGCTGCTTCGGGCGCTTCGGCGTGAAGCATGGCACCGTCGCCTTGCGGGAGCCGATCAGGTACTGGCGGCTGTTCAACGACACGGGCTTCCCCCGCTTGCGCTTGGCGATCTGGGCGACGACCGCAACGCGCTGGGCCATCTGGCGGCGGGTGAAGCCTTCCGGGAAGATGATGCGGAACGGCTTGGGAGGCGGTGCGACGGTGACGGCGACCGGCGTCTTGTGGACGTGCGGGAGCGCGACGACGACCGAGGCGACGGCCAAGGCGATCGCACCGGCGATTGCGACCAGCGCGATGATCCGCCGGCGACGAATCGTCCCCGGCGACGGGCCATGCGGTCGCTGCGCGGGCGTCATCGGCGCGCGCTCCGATGGTCGAGATACGACGAGAGCAGGTGCGCTGCCGCGCGTGCGTCGTCCCCGCCCGCGAGCACCGACGTGAAGCGCTCGTCGTAGGTCTCGACCGGGATCGCAACCGCGGCACGCAACCGCTCGACGAAGCCAGCGGTCTCCTGCGCCTGCTCGCCGTGGTCACCGCGCAGGGTCAGTGGCATTCCGACCACGAGCACTTCGGGCTCTTCCGCCGCGATCACAGCGAGCAGCTTGGCAAAACCGGCGTCGGTCGTGGCGCGTTCAACGATCGTGACGGGACGCGCGAGCGTGCCGCTCGGGTCCGATGCTGCCACTCCCGTGCGAGCGGACCCGAAGTCGAGTGCAACCGCTTTCACGCGAGTGCGGCGACGATCTTGTCTCGACCGGCAGTAAGAGCCTCGCGAATCCCGTCGGCGTTCTTGCCGCCCGCCTCCGCGAGCGTCGGGCGGCCACCTCCACCACCGCCGATCAATGGGCCGAGCTCGCGGACGAGCGCGACTGCATCGAGCGCTGCAAGGGAGTTGTCGAGGTTGATCACGAGTGCGACCTTGCCCTCGTCGGCCGAGGCGAGGACGACAGCCATCGCATCTTCCTTCTGGCGCAGCTGGTCGGAGAGGTCACGAAGCGCGCTACCGCGGGCGTTTCGAACCTCGGCGACGTACACCGCTCCTTGCTTGTCGTGCCAGACGACATCGGGGCCGGCGGCGACTTCCTTCGGCTTCTTCGCTTCTCGGCGCGTCTGCTCGAGCTCCGCACGCACGGCGTCGAGCTCGCGCGAGCGGCCTTCGAGCACGGTCCAGGCTTCACCGGCGGTCACGGCCTCGATCCGCCGAGCGCCGGAGCCGACCGAACCTTCGCTGAGGATCAGGAACGGCCCGATCTCGGCCGTTGAGCGGACGTGTGTCCCGCCGCACAGCTCTTTCGAGAACGCGTCGATCTCGACGACGCGCACTTCCTGGCCGTACTTCTCACCGAAGAGCATCATCGCGCCGAGCTTGCGCGCCTCCTCGATCGGCGTCACGAAGGTGCGCACCGGTATCGCTTCGAACACCTTCTCGTTGACGATGCGCTCCACGCGCTCCTTCTCCTCGGGCGTCAGCGGCTGCGTGTGCGAGAAGTCGAAGCGCAATTTGTCGGGGCGCACCGCCGATCCTGCCTGTTTGACGTGGTCGCCGAGCACGTCGCGCAGTGCTGCGTGCAAGAGGTGCGTCGCGGTGTGGTTCGCCTGGGTCGGGAAGCGGTCACCCCAGTTCACGATCGCCTCGACGCGTGTTCCCGGCTCGATCGGTGCGTGGGCGTCGAGCTCGACGACGAGCACCTGGTCGTCGCCGAACTTGAGCACGTCGACCACCTCGAGCCGATCGTCCTCGCCGTCGTCGCCGTCGATGTGCAGGTAGCCCTTGTCGCTGACCTGGCCCCCGCTCGACGCGTAGAACGGCGACTGTTCGAGCTTCACGAACTGGCGTGTGCCACCGGCCGGCGCAGCGTCGAGCACGGCCGTGAGAACGTCGGTCTGCGCGTACCCGACGAACTCGGTTGCGCGGCGCCCGGCTTCGACGAGTTGCGAGGCTGCCTGCTGCGTCGTCGACTCGCCGCCGGCGCGTGAGATGTCGCGATGCTCCGCCATCAGCTCGCGGAAGCCATCGACGTCGACGGCCTGGCCGCGCTCCTCGGCAAGCTCTTGCGTCAACTCGATCGGAAATCCGTAGGTCGCGACGAGCGTGAACGCATCCTCCGCGGTGATCGCGTCCTTGTCTGCGAGCTCGTCGAAGACTTTCAGGCCGCGCGCGAGCGTCTCGGAGAAGCGCTCTTCCTCGGCACGCACAACGCGCTCGATCTCACCGGCGTGCTCGCGCAGCATCGGGTAGGCGTCACCCATCTGCTCGATCACGACTGCGGGCAGGCGGTAGACGCGGTCGAGACCGATGCGGTTTGCATGCTGGATCGCGCGACGCAGCAGACGCCGGCAGATGTACCCGCGCCCTTCGTTGGACGGGACGACGCCCTCGGCGATCAGGAAGCTGACGGCTCGCCCGTGGTCGGCGATCACACGGTGCGCGCGCCGCGACACCTCACTGTCCTCGTAGGCGACGCCCGACTGCTGCTCGATCCAATCCATGATCACGCCGAACCCGTCGGTGTCGTAGTTGGAGTCGGCGTCCTGCAGCACCATGGCGGTGCGCTCGAGGCCCATCCCCGTGTCGACGTTCTGATTCGGCAGCTTGGCGAGTACGTTGCCGGGCTGGAGGTCGTACTCCATGAAAACGAGGTTGTAGATCTCCATATAGCGGTCGCAGTGGCCCGGCCCACAGTTGGGGTCGCCGCAGGCGCGCGCCTCGCCGCGGTCGTAGAAGATCTCGGAGCACTGCCCGCAGGGGCCGGTGTCGGCTGCCTGCCAGAAGTTGTCCTTACCGAGGCGGACGATGCGCTCCTCGGGGATGCCGACGCGCTTCCAGGCCTCGATCGCGATCGTGTCCTCGCCCAGCTCGAGGGTCGGGTCGCCTTCGTGCACCGTCGCCCAGAGCCGGGCGGGCTCGAGGCCGAGGATGCCGGTCACCCACTCCCACGCGAGGTCGACCGCCTCGTCCTTGAAGTAGTCGCCGAACGAGAAGTTGCCCATCATCTCGAAGAAGGAGTTGTGTCGATCGGTGCGCCCGACGTCTTCGAGATCGGTGTCCTTGCCGCCGGCGCGCAGGCAGGGCTGGACGCTGACGACGCGGTTCGCCGGCGGCGCCGTGGTGCGCAGGAAGTACGGCTTGAACTGTTGCATCCCGGCGACGATGAAGAGCGTCGTCTGGTCGTCCGCGGGCGGGATCAGCGAGTGACCGGGGACGCGCAGGTGCCCCCGTTCCTCGAAGAACGTCTGGAACGTGGACCGCAGCTCATTCGTCGTCATGGACACGTCTCCGACAGTGTAGGCACGGGTTCGAGCGCAGAGGCGACCCCCTCCCGAGTGCGCATCCCACGCCCCGCGTCGTTCAAGCTGCTCTACCGCAAACGAAGCGCCGCATCCCACGGCGTCCCTGCAGAACAGCCAAACGCACCCTCCAACGCGAGCTGACCGAACGCAATCCCCGGGGACGAAACGTCACACTCTCGACACAGGTCTCGACCCGGTGCCTGGCACCGGACGGTTGCGCCCGGCTGCCGCGCGCAGCTCGTTGACCGCGCTGTACGAGGCGGCGCTCGGTCTGGGTGGCGCTCGGTCTGGGTGGCGTTAGGTCTAGGCGGCGCGGTCGGGGTCTGCGACTTCGTCTGCGTTGATCTCGTCGCGGATCTTTTCGAGGGCCCGCCGGATCAGGCGCGAGACGTGCATCTGCGAGATGCCGACCTGCTGGGCGATCTGGGACTGCGTCAGCCCCTCGAAGAACCGCAGGTGCAGGATCTGCCGCTCGCGCTCGTCGAGCACCTTGAAGCCCGGCGCCAGCACGGCACGATCCTCCGAGACCTCGTACTGATGCTCGATCTCACCCAGGGACTCCAACGGATCGAGCTCCTCCCCGTCCTCCGTGCCCCCGCCCGAGGAGAGCGAGAGCGACGAGTACGCACGGCCGGACTCGAGCGCCTCCAACACCGCCTCCTCCTCGACGCCGGCAGCCTTCGCAAGCTCCGGGATCGTCGGTGACCGGCCGAGTTGCACTGTCAGCTGCTCGACGATCTTCGAGAGCTGGACGTTCAGCTCCTGCAGGCCCCGCGGGACGCGAACGGCCCAGCCACGATCGCGGAAATGGCGCTTGATCTCGCCAATGATGTTCGGCGTGGCGTACGTCGTCAGCTCGACTCCCCGCTCGAGGTCGAAGCGGTCGATCGCCTTGATCAACCCGATCGAGCCGATCTGCACGAGATCGTCGAGCTGCTCGCCGCGATAGCTGTACCGCCGCGCCAGCGATCGCACGAGCGACATGTACTGCTCGATCAGCTGCTCGCGTGCGTGGATGTCCCCGTGCTCGTGGTAGCGGCGGAGCAGAACCTTGTCGTTCTCAGCCATCCCCGACTCGCTTCGTGAGCCGCACCGAGTCACCATCGACCGACACGTCGTCGACGGTGGATGCGAGCACGCGCCGAAGCCCCAGCTCGTCGCCGTTGTCCGCCACTAGTCCCGCGAGCATGCGCTCGCTCAGCGGGCCGACCGTCGTCTCGAGCGCGTCCTCGTGAAGGCTCATGCGGACGGTCACCGACCCATCACCGTCGACCGTCTCACCGCCGTCGAGCAGCGCCTCGAGCGCCAGCTGCAAGTCCTCCAGGTTCTCGACCGTCAGGTTCAGGCGAACCGCGAGACCGCCGAGCACCAGATGCGCGACGCTCTGAAAGTCCGGCTCACACGGAATCGTGAGCGTGATCTGATCAGCCATCGGGCGACGCGCCGCGGGTTGCCTTCAACTCTGCCTCGAGATCCTGCTCACGCCGTGCCGCCGCCGCCTTGCCCGCGTCGACTGCATCGCTCCAGCTGCGCCGAGTGCGCAGCGACGACCAGCCATGCGAGACACCGGCGGACAGGCCCGTCAACTTCTGGACGGGACGCTTCACGGCAAAGCTGACCGAGCGAACCGCCTCGTCGACTGCTTCGACGGCATCGACTGCGCTGTCGGTCGCCGTGTCGAGCTTGTCGAGCTGTGCGTTCACGCGATCCACCGATCCCCCGACCTTGTTGATGACAGGCAGAACTTCACGCTCCGCCCCTCGGATCAACGAAGAAAGTCGGTCGAAAGTTACGGCTAGCCGCAAAAATGCCCACCCGAGCCCCAATCCGACTGCGAAGAGGAAGACGGCGAGGGCGAGATGCGCGAGATCTCCGAAGGAAAAGGCAATCACCACGGCCGCAAGCCTAGTCAGACCGGGAGTCGGTGACCAACCCTGAACCGACGACCACGTCCCCGTCGTAGAGGACTGCCGCCTGTCCGCGGGCCACACCGTAGGCCGGACTGTCGAGCTGAAGCTCGAATCCATGCGCTGTCGCCTCGACGGTCGCGGGCAGCGCCGGCGAGCGATACCGCAGCTTTGCAGACACATTGACCGCGGGGGCAAACAGCCTGCCGCGCACCATGACGCGGCTCCGCGCGAGCGAGGAGCGCGGCCCGGCAACGACGGTATTCGTGCGCGCATCCGTGCTGAGCGCGTAAAGCGGCTCGGCTGCCGACACGCCAAGGCCACGGCGCTGCCCTGGCGTGAACCGCCAGAATCCATCGTGCTCACCGAGCACGTCTCCTGCCTCGTCGACGATCGCACCGGCGGCGGGCTGCAACCCGTGTCGGCCGAGAAAGCTGCGGTAGTCGTCGCCGGCGAGGAAGCACGCCTCCTGGCTCTCGGCCTTCTGCGCCACCGGGAGCCCCGCCTCGGCTGCCTCGGCGCGCGTCTCCGCCTTCACCTGGTCACCGAGCGGGAACCAGATCCGGTCGAGGTGGCGCGGATCGAGCCGCGCGAGCATGTAGCTCTGATCCTTCGCGTCGTCGGCGGCGCGCGCCAGCAGCTTCTTGCCGTCGTGCTCGACGATGCGCGCGTAGTGCCCGGTCGCAAGACGCGGTGCCCCTACTCGGCGCGCGAACGCAAGCAGCTCGGCGAAGCGAAAACCACCGTTGCACTGGACACAGGGG
>JACDGR010000163.1 GCA_013821525.1 Actinomycetota bacterium | reverse complement strand
GAGCTGCTGCCTGTGGCTGATGCTCGACTCGATCTCACCGCGTCTTGACTCAGCCTCTGAAAGCAGCTGGCTCGCCTTCTTTCGGTCAGCGACAAGTGAGCGCTGACGAGTTTGAACCTGCGCACGAAATGACGCGGCTTGCCTGGCGATTAGCGAGTCCTGGGCGGTGACGCTCTGCGCGGCATCGATCTGGCTCAGCACGTCGTCCAGAGACTTCGCGCCGAGGATGATCTCTACTGTGCTCTGTTGGTCACCGCTCATGTAGAGCGTGCGCAGGCGCTCGGCGATGTTCTTGCGGGAGCGCTTCAGATTGTGCCTGGCGACACCGAGCACAAACGTGTTCGAGCGGATTGCTCTTTGTGTCTGGCCTAGGTGCAGCCTCGCACCGTTGTAGGACTCGACCGCCCGGTTCAGATCGGAATCGAGCGCGCCGAGTTGCGCGAGGATCGCATTGGCTTGCCGCTGCTTCTCGCTGACACTCGGCGGCGCACCGCCTGCGGGAAGCGCGATCATCAGCGCGCTGAGAACCACGCAGCCAAGCAGAACGAGAACCGTGACATGACGCGTTCGAATTTCGGTGCCACGGGGCGAGGGGTTCCCCATTGAAGCTCCTTCCTCTTCGCTGACAGGACGTTGTGAGACACCGCGCGGTTCGCGCGACGCCAGCGCCTGTCACAGTCGAAGAGGAATCGGAGCCACACCGAACAGACGGCGTGGCCTTGCACCCAGACGCACACGGCGAGTCGGTGGCGCGCGTGACGCCCTTCGGGCCACGACATGAACAACGTTCAGTCGCGGGAGGATAAGCAAGAGCACCGCGGCAACGAGAAACGCGATACAGACCATCAACTCGCCCTCGTGAATCTGGTCGTGCGCACCGTGCATAACGGTGAAAACAAGGAGTAGCGCGAGCAGGACCAGAAAGACCGGACCGAACACGGGATGCCTGACGCCCCGCTCGATCTTCCGGCGTAGCGCGATCACGGGATGTGACCCTAGCCTGTCTCAGCGGACGACGCCATGGAGCCGATCAAGTAAGTCCGCGCTCCCCTTCTCAAGTGGTTGCAGCGCACTGACGATCAGGGCGCGCCCGAAGTGGCCCCTCGGCCATTCGTCGGCCAGAGAAGCCTGAGACCTCTGTTCCGTCGGCTACGGGGAGCGGAAAGAGTGGCTGTCACAGTTTTTGGGAGGTGTTCGTTCTCTTAGGGTGAGGGCGAGATGCTGAGTGACGCGAGAGCTCTTGAGACGGTTCGCAGCGACCCCGAGGCGATCTGCGTGCTCTATGACCGCTACCTCACCGATCTTGTGCGCTTCCTGCAGCGCTCGGGTGCTTCGACGGAGGCCGCCTGGGATGTTTCTCAGGAGACTTTTGCGCGTCTGCTTTCTCGTGGCTACCGCGGTCGTCTAGCTCCGGAGGATTCGGCGTGGCCGTGGCTCGCGGTTACCAGCAGGAACTTGCTGCGGGATTGGCAGCGTCGCGGGCGTGCTGATGAGCGTGCCAGGCATCGGCTTGGGTTGCCGGTCGAGGGTGCGGCTGAGCAGGAGCTTGACGACGCGCTGGGCCGCCTCGACGCCGAGCGGCGCAGCGGCGATGTCGGGAAGGCGCTTGGGTCGCTTCCCGATCTGCAGTACGAGGCTGTGGTGGGTCGCGTCGTTGATGAGCTGGACTATGCAGCGCTCGCGCGGCGTGGCTTTGAGTCGGAGCAGACGATTCGTCGGCGTGTCTCTCGTGGGCTTCGGGCGATGCGTGGCTTGATCGAGGGGGCGAGCGCGTGAGCGACGATCCCGTCAGTCGCTATCGCGACGCGTTGCGTGATGCGGCGATCAGGCGGGCAGCTTCGTTGCGGCGTCGCCGCCGGGCAAGCATTGCCTTTGCGATTGTTGCGTCGGCGCTTTTCATTGTCGGGGGCGCGATCGCCGCGAAGCAGACCCATTGGTTGAGCGCGGACGCGGGTGTCGTTCAGGTCGAGATGCGTTTCGCGGCCCATCAGCGGCTCGGCAGCTTGCTGCACGGCTACAGCAACTGCCTCTCTGGCGCCGGGGGGGTCGCAGTCAAACGCTGTGCGCCCTATGTCGCGGCGATCACCGCAACCTGTCTGCTTCCGAGTGGTAAGCGGAGACGGATCACCCGTCCGGCGGCGTCCCGATGCGCCGTTGTTCTGATTCGCCGCGTTGACCCAACCGGTGGCGTCGCGTCGGCACATGCTTCGTCTCATCCGTAGGTGGTAGTCGCTAACCCTCGTTCGGAGGCTCCGCAAGCACCTGAGCCGGAGGTGGCATCAGCGAGCGAGTGGTTGCTTGTTTGGCGGCGGTTTCGCCGCGACCGGATCGCGGTCGCGGCTCTCATTGTCGTCTGCGGAATCCTGCTTGCCTGCTTTGTCGCCGAGCCGCTGCTCGAACTGCTGCTTGGACACGATGGCAGCCAGCCGATCTCTGCAGCGGTTGATATCAACCTGCGCCCGGTTGGCCCGTTCAGCTTCGCGAGCTACACCTCACCTGACGGCGCTTCGCACCGGGCGTTTCTACTGCTTGGCGGCGACGGGCCGCTTGGACGCGACGAGCTGCTGCGTCTCCTCTCCGGCGGTCGCGTCTCGCTAGAGATCGCTCTGGTCGCAACGAGCCTCGCGCTCGTCCTCGGGATCGCGCTCGGTGCTCTCGCGGGCTACTTCGGCGGATTCGCGGATGCGGTCGTCAGTCGTCTGACCGAGCTTTTGATGTCGTTCCCGCTGCTACTGCTGATGATCGCACTCGGCCAGACAGCGGCGGCGCGCTTCCAATCGGTCACCCTGCGCGGTCTCTTCCCGCCGGGCGTGCTTGGCATCGGCCTTGTGATCGGAATCTTCTGCTGGTTCTATCCGGCGAGGCTCGTCCGGGCACTCGTCAAGGCGCTGAAAGAACAGGAGTTCGTAGAAGCGGCGCGCATGGTCGGCGCCCCCGACCTGCGGATCATCCGCCAACACCTCGCGCCGCATCTCGCAGGGCCACTGATCGTCTGGGGAACGCTTGTCGCCTCTGGCGTGATCGTCTTGGAGGCGTCGCTCTCGGTTCTGAACTTCGGCGTTCGCCTTGGCACCGCGAGCTGGGGAAACATGCTCGCCTCGAACTGGGGGACGCTGCTCGTCTTCAACCCGGGAGCAGCAGAGGCAGGCGTGCAGTATCCAAAGCCGCCGCTTCTGATGCTCTGGCCAGCTCTAGCCCTCTTTCTAACAGTGCTGGCGTTCGCACTGATTGGCGACGGGCTCCGCTCGGCGCTCGACCCGAAGGAACGGATCTAGCGTGCTGGCCTTCGCCACACGCCGCGCCCTCTCCGGCCTGCTGCTGATCGCGTCACTGACGTTCCTCACCTTCCTTGTCTTCAACACGATCCCGACGAAGCCCGCCTGCCTTGTCGTCGCCTGCGGGCCGCACACCTCAACAAGCGACGCCGAGATCAAAGCAGCAGATCACCGCCTCGGGATCGACCGTCCGGTGATCGTCCAGTACGGCAAGTTCGTCTGGCACCTCGTGCGCCACGGTGACCTCGGCACATCCTGGACACAGCCCGGAGAGGTGCGCACACAGATCCTCACCGCGCTCCCGGTCACGGCTTCGCTTGTCGCGGGCGGAATGATCCTGATGTTCATGCTCGCACTCGGGCTCGGCTGCTTCTCCGCCCTTCGACCCCGCTCACTGCCAGACCGTGGCCTACTCGCTCTGACCGTCGTCGGGCTCGCCGTCCATCCGTTTGTCCTCGGGATCGGCTTGCGCAAGCTCTTCGCGAACCACCTCGGCGCACCATCGTCGGGCTACTGCTCGCTGCGGGCAAGCTACGGATGTAGCGGTCTCGCCTCCTGGACATCACATCTCGCTGTCCCATGGCTCGTCTTCGCCCTGCTTTTCCTGCCGCTCTACATGCGCCTGATCCGCGCCCGCCTCCTAGAAGCGCTGCATGAGCCATGGATCGCGACCGCCCGCGCCAAAGGCGCCTCAGAACCGCGAGTCGTTCTCGGACACGCGCTGCGCAACGCGATCGGGCCGGTGCTTCCGCTGATCGCGATCGACGCCGGAACAGCGATCACCGCCGCCATCTACATCGAAACGGTCTTCGGACTCCGCGGGCTTGGCAACCTCGCAGTGCAGGCCTTCAGCGGCCAAGCAGGCGGCTATGACCTGCCGCTCACCGTGGGGCTTGTCACAACAGTCGGCGTCTTCGTCGTTGCACTCAACCTCGCATCCGACCTTGCAGGCGCGTGGCTCGATCCGCGCCTTCGCATGCAACACACGCTCCGGCAAGCGATCAGCAAACGGCTCGTCGCGAATCCCCGGGCGCGGATCGCGCTTGCCGCAACCGTCGTCGTCCTCGCCACTACGGGTGCTTTCCTGCTCGGCCAGTTGCGCGGCACAAACAGAGACGGCGCCCGGCAGGCAATCAAGACGCTCACCCCGAACCTGATCGACTCGTTCCCACTGCCCGGTGGCGCCTCAGACGACAAGATCCACACGCGCGTCTCAAAGCTCGAAGTCTCAGCAACAGGCTGGCGTGTCTATGCCTCGATCACAAACGCGAGCAACGAGCCACTGCTGATCTTCCAGCCGAACGTCAGCTTTGGGATCGTCTATCCGCACGAAGGAATGTCGCTTGTGGTCTCACCGACTGCCGCCGACCGTGCAGCCGGAATCAGGCGCTACACCGTTCTCGCGGCGCGCTCTTTCGACCCGGCGATACCTCGGATGCTGCTACCTCACCAAACCTGGAGCGGCTCATTCGGATCAAGCGATGCGGTGCCAAAGCACAAGGCGATCTATGTCGGATACGGCGCCTTCTTCCCCGGGAGCCCAGGCGGGGCACCGATATCGGGGTCCTACCTGACTGCGCGCACGATTGTTATCCGTTAGAAGAAGAGGTATTGGCCCCGGGCAAGGTTTTCCACCGCCAGCATTTCCGCAGGACACCTCAGCGGTTCGGGAACCGCGGGAGTTCGCCGCTCAGACCCAACGGCCACGAGTGCTTGTTCGACCTGAAGCTGACGGCGACCTTCATTTGGTTCTCGATCAGTAAGGACGCCAGATGATCGCCGACGGTCGCAGCCGAACTGCTCCAGCAGCGGAATGGCGAAGGGGAGCGGCGGCGCACGCGCTGCCACTCCCCTTCGGTTGTGGTGTGTTAGCGGTGGGTGCTGACTCTGAGAGAAACGAGTCGGCGGGTGGAGGTGCCGCCGATGATTGGCTCGCCGGGTGTCGAGGCGCGGACGAAGATGTTCACACGGCCACCCTTGACGAGCTTCACCGACTTGCCGCTGCGGGCTGCGAAGCTGACCCAGCCGGACGCGGTTGTCTGCTTTGCCTTGACGGAGCTGAGGCGTCCGAGGGGCAGGGTGCGCATCCAGACGACTGCGTTGCGAACCCAGTTGCCGCGCGTGTCTGCGACCCGGTAGCGGATGCTGATTTGCTGACCATGGGCACGGACCAGCCGCGGGGCGAAGGCGACCTGCTTGATCACCAGCCGGTAGGGCATAACCACGCTGCTCGCAGGGATCGAAATGCTTCCATCGCTGAGCGCGCGTGCCCCAGCCAGGCCGCTCGCGCTACCAGAGCCAGAGCCGGAGCCGGAGCCGGAGCCGGTGGTCGTCGTCGAGCCACCGTTGCCGCCGGACGTGGTTGTCGTTCCAGCCGTCGTCGTTGTGCTGCCGCCGGTGGTCGTGACGGCGGTGGTGGTTCCGCTGCTGGTGTTGATGGTCAGCGTCACCGGCGCCGTCGTATCGGGTATCAGGTCGCTGAGTGTCGCCGCCGACAGTGTTGCGCCGCTGGTCAGGTCTTTCAGTGCGGTCGAGACCGTCTGGGCGACACCGTTGCTGTCGAGGAACCCGACCGTCAGATCCGCAGAACCGGCAAGCGGCGCACCGGCAAGCGACACAACGCCGCTTGCGTTTGCGAGGTAACTGCTGCCGTTGACCGTCACCGTCGCGTTCGGCTGGAACCCGGAAAGTGTTCCCGTCACCGAGCCGGAGACGACAGCCAGCGAACCAACCTGGATCGTCACCGTCGCTGGCGAAGCAGTCGCCGCCAACGTCAGCCCGACCATCCCAACCGCCGCTAATGCCAACAGCTTGGCCAGCTGCGGCTTGCCACAGGAAATCTTCATTCTCGACCCCTTCTTTCGCTTGACAGACGCTCATCGAACCGTCTGGCAAGCGCCGGGATCACCCGAATCAGGGATCCTCGCCGACCGGAAACACTGCTTTGCAGAGCAAAAGCTGCTTAAAACCCGCTGAACATCCACTTGGGCGTCTCGGAGTTTCAAGGTTAATCTCGCCTGCCCTTAGGTCGACATGCGGCTCGTTGCCTTCCGTACCGAGGAGGCGGGAGAGTGATCGCGCCGCATCGCGTTACGTTGACTGCTGGTTAGCCTCGGAGAGTAGAAGGCTGCTAACTGAGCTTTAGCCGTGCGGGTTGCCACAGAGTGAGCGACGGATGGGCGCCACGGCCAGACGCGGCGCTTGAAGTGCCGCAGCCCCCGGTCTTCGGCCTCACCGCTACCGCCCGGACTCTCTTCATGGCTGGGTCTTCCTTCAGCATCAGGTCTGGGTTGATTTCTGGGGCAACGAACACGAGATCGAGTCGATGCATGCCGACTACATCGCCAGTGTGATCGGCTTCTGCGAAGTTCGCGCCTCGCGAATACGCCTTCTCACCCTCGTCGAGATCGGCTGTCGCGCCTTCGCGCAGCTGCTCGGAACCGGGACGCCACATAGCCTCGACGCATTGGAGGCAACCCTTGGTCGGCGAAACGCCAGACAGAGAAGACGCGAATGCGGATCTTGACTGGCTTCGCGCAACGCCCCTGCTGCGTGCCCTCCACCGCCGCAGTGCAGCTCTCGGCGACGATCAAAGCGCCCAATGAACGAGGGACGCGGTCATGAGAAGCGCGGACACGTGGAGCGCGATCACCAGGCGATGCACGGCACGAAGCAGTCGGAATCAAACCTAGCGATCCGGCAGACAAACGACGAGCATCCGCTTGCGCAGTGGCTGCGCCATGTCGCAGACAACCTCGACCAGATCTACGTGCGCACCCAGGACTCCCGGAGTGGTTGTTGGGGCACCAGTTCGCTCACAGAGCTGCACCTGGATGTAGAGCCGCAACCTCGACTGACAGCTCAGCGCCGTCGTTCGATCACAAGCCAGACCTCATGCATGAATCCGGGCCAGCGCGTCATGATGAACTCCAGCTCGATTGAGCCGAGCTGGAAGTGTCCTGCTTCACGAAATCTGGCATGCCGGTTATTTTGGGCTCCTGACCTGAAGGAGCTTTCTGATGGCACGTCCTGTTTCTATTTCTGTTGAAGACAAGTTCCGGCTCGTCCTCTCAGTCGTCAG
>JACDGR010000162.1:4742-7381 GCA_013821525.1 Actinomycetota bacterium | reverse complement strand
CGCCTGCGCGGCCGTCTGCGTTGCCCCACTCGCTGTCCTCGTCTGACGGGTTCGGCTTGCGCGGGCTGCCTGGATAGAGCACAGTCGTCACGTCACGGCATCGACGGGGGAGGGAATTGATGGCTCGTACACCGCTCGCAAGGGTCGTCCAGCGGGCTGCAGCCACGCAGTTCGAGGACGGTCGTCGCACCACGCGGCGCGATTTGCTGAAGGGAGCCGGCGCTGCGGCGGTCGGAGCCTCACTTGCCGGCTCGTTCGCAAGTCCTGCACGCGCCGGCCGACGGGACGCACCTTCCGTTGCCGTGATCGGAGCGGGTCTGGCCGGTCTCACCGCGGCGTACCGACTGCAGAAGAAGGGATGTTTGGCCGACGTCTACGAGGCCTCGGGCCGTGTCGGCGGACGGTGCTACAGCGGCCGATTCGGCGACGGCCAGATCTTCGAGCACGGAGGCGAGTTGATCGACACCGGGCACAAGGCGATGCGCGGTCTGGCTCGCGAGCTCGGACTCGAGCTCGACGACCTGCTTCGCGCCGAGCAGAAGGGCACCGAGGAGCTCGGCTACTTCGCGGGCAAGCGGTACACGGTCGCGCAGATGAACTCCGACTTCCAGCCCGTGCTCACCCAGATGGCGGCCGATGTCGCCGCTGCGGACTACCCGACGCTCTACAACTCCTATACCCAACGAGGCTACGAGCTCGACCACATGTCGGTCTACGACTACATCGAACGCTACGTTCCCGGCGGCCATCACTCCCCGCTCGGCGCACTCCTCGACGTGGCCTACAACATCGAGTACGGAGCGGAGACGACGGATCAGTCGTCGTTGAACATGCTCTACCTGATCGGCTACTCGAGTCCGAGAGCGTTCACGATCTTCGGTGAATCAGACGAGAAGTTTCACATCCGCGGTGGAAACGACCAGGTGACGACTGCGCTCGCCGCTAAGCTCGCGGGCCAGCTCGTGACGAACACGCCGCTCGTCGCGATCCGCCTGCAGAACAGCGGCTCGTATCGCTTGACCTTCCAGAACGGGGCCGGCTCGTTCGACAAGGTGTACGACCGTGTCGTGCTCGCACTTCCCTTCTCGATCCTCCGCTCGTCCGTCGATTACTCGCGCGCAGGCTTCAACGACGTGAAGAGAGAGGCGATCGCCGAGCAGGGGATGGGCACGAACTCCAAGGTGAACGTGCAGTTCAAGTCACGCTTCTGGCGCGATCAGGGGTGTAACGGCGAGACGTACTCCGACCTCGGGTATCAGAACACGTGGGAAGTGAGCCGAGCCCAACCGCAGCCGGCCGGGACGCTTGCCTGGTACACAGGCGGCACGGCCGGCTTGGCCGTGGGCGATGACTCGACAGAGTCGCAGGTTCGCGGGTTTCTCTCTGAGGTCAATCGGGTTCTGCCCGGCGCAAAGGCGCAATGGAACGGGGAGGCCGTTCGCGACTACTGGCCTGGGTACCAGTGGACGAAGGGCTCCTACTCCTACTGGAAGGTGGGTCAGTACACCCGCTTCGTCGGCGCCGAAGGTGAGACCTCGGGCAACTGCTGGTTCTGTGGCGAGCACACCTCCATCGACTACCAGGGCTACCTGAACGGCGCCGTCGACACGGGCGAGACCGCCGCCACTTCGCTCGCGAAGACGCTCTAGCTACTCATGAGTCGACGTCGACCTTGACGGTCGCGCAACTCGTTGCGCGGCCGTCGGCGCCGCACTCGACGAGTGCCCCTTCGATCCGCACCTCGCCCGTCGCGGGCTCGAGCCGCGTCGGCATGCCGGTCACGAACCGCTTGATCGCGTTGTGCTCGTCGCTGCCGATCACGGAGTCGTGCGGCCCGGTCATGCCTGCGTCGGTGATCGCCGCGGTCCCACCTGCGAGCACGCGGGCGTCGCTCGTCTGCACATGCGTGTGCGTGCCGAGCACGGCGGTCACGCGGCCGTCCAGGTAGCGCGCGAGCGCGACCTTCTCGCTGGTCGCCTCCGCGTGGAAGTCGACGACGATCACGGACGTCTGTCCTCGGGCCTCTTCGATCAGACGGTCGGCCACGAGGAAGGGGCTCTCGAACGGCATGAGCGAGAAGATGCCGAGCAGGTTGATCACGGCGACTCCGTCGTGCACCGCGAGACCGGTTCCCGGAGTGCGTGGCGAGAGGTTCGCGGGGCGGATCACGCGATCGGTCCCCGAGAGGTACGGCGCGAAGTCCGATTGCCCCCACGTCCAGTTCCCGAGCGTCACGACGTCGGCGCCGCTTGCGAGCAGCTTGTCGGCGAGCTTCGCGGTGATCCCGCGGCCGGCCGCGATGTTCTCGCCGTTGACGATGCAGAAATCGGCGGCGAGCTCTGCGCGCAGCGAGGGCAGCCGCGTCTCGACCGCACGGCGGCCCGGTGCGCCGAAGACGTCGGCGACGAACAGGATCTTCACGGCCGGGAGCTAGCCGAGCGCGAGCGTGGCGGCGGGATGCACTTCGACGACAGCGTGGTTGCCGGAGTCGTTCGTGTAGCGCGAGAGAGCCTGATGCTCGGCGCGCGTGAAGTCGACGACCGCGCCGAGCTTCGAGCCGCCGGCGGTCAACGCGGATCCGACCTTGAGTGACGGGTCGACCCTGACGTGCGACACGGAGACTACGAGCGACGGTGCTC
>JACDGR010000162.1:0-4732 GCA_013821525.1 Actinomycetota bacterium | reverse complement strand
GCTCCGGCCGGCTGGATGTCGATGCGCGAGCCGTACAGGTGGTCGTTCAGGACGACGTTGTCGATCGCCATGACCGTCCCGTCGACCGGCGAGTAGACGTCCGTGCCCGCCGGCGCTCCGACATCGAGTGCAGACGATGGTGCGCCCTGGCCTGCCGGGAGCTGGTACCAGCGCGACTTGCCGGAGCTGCCGCCGAAGATCGTGTGGGCGACGCGGCGCAGCAGCCCCTGGTTCGCCTGCGTGCCGAGCGCGTCGAGGGTCAGCGCTCCGTCGCTCCCTCCCTGGAGACCGATCGCGGTCACGCGCGACTGGCTGATCGGCAGCTGGATGTGCAGGTTGTCGATCTGAGCGACGATCTCCGGCCGTGGCGGGCCTGCCGGGAGCAGACGCGATGCCGCCGCGGGGGCCGGTGCCTGGGCCGGTTTGCCGGAGCCTCCGAACGCCGAGAGCAGGAGCGTCACGAGCGCGATGGCCGCCACGACGACGAGAGCAGCGAGGCGCCGCAGGCGCCGCTCGCGCTCGAGGTGCCGACGGCGCGCCGAGGTGACGCGAGGCCGAGCGGGACGTGTATTCAGGCCGCGGCGATCCGCGGCACGCCGGTTTGGGGCCGGGGACGGCATTCGGGCCACCGTAGCGAACCCCCGCCGCCGGTACAACCGCGGGTCTTCCACCTGCTCGATTCCGTCCTGCCTTGCGGAATCCTCCCAGGGGTCGTGCGGGTCGAGCGCGAGGGATCCGTCGACCCCGAACGACCAGTCCCAGTCCGGCGGTCGGAAGGGGAGGATCAGAGCGGTAGCATCGTGTCTGTGAGCGCTACCGGTCGCCCGCCGCGGATCGTCGTCCCGCGCTGGGTTCAGCTGGTCGGGTTGCCACTCCTCGTGCTCTTCGGCTGGGTGTTCCTGAGCGCCGCGGCTCACGTCGTCTTCCTGTTCCTCGTCGCCGGACTGCTCGGGCTCCTGCTCGATCCGCTCGTGCGCGGGTTGCAACGGGTGCATCTGCCGCGCGGCCTCGCGGTCGCAATCGTGCTACTGAGCTTTGCCGCTGCACTGGGGCTCGTCATCGTGGCGGTGGCGACCGCCGTCGTCGGTGAGACGAAGACGGCGACGTCGAGATTCAACGACTACTTCACGCATGCTCGCGGTGCCGCCGGACAGACTGCTGCCAATCACGACGTCGATCGCCTGCAGGTTTGGCTGAACACGCATCACCTGAAGTCGATCAAGTTCCAGAAGCGCGGTCACAAGCTCGTGCAGCAGATCCAAGACCGCGACGTCGGCAAGAACACCAAGAAGATCGTCACGTTCGTCGAAGGCGCTGCGATCTCGATCGGGAAGACGTTGTTCTCCGTCGTGCTGCTGATCGTGATCTCGATCTACATGCTGCTCGACATGCAACGACTCGGTCGTGCGATGGATCGGCGGTTCCCGCCTCGACCGGGGGAGCAGTCGCTCCTGCGCAGCATGGAGCACTCGCTTGCGTCGTACGTGCGTGGTCAGGCGGCGCTGTCGTTGATCATCGGGACGAGTGCGGGGATCGGTCTGTGGGCGTTCGCAGCGACCGGGCTCCTTCCGCATGCGCAGCAATACGCATTGCTCTTCGGCGCGTGGGTGGCGCTGACCGAGGTTATCCCGTACCTCGGTCCCTGGCTCGGCGCTGCACCGCCGTTCGTCTACGCCCTCGTCACCCATCCGCTCTCGGCGTTGTGGGTCGCGCTGCTCTTCCTCGGCATCCAGCAGGTGGAGGGACACGTCGTCGTCCCGAAGGTGATGGGGAACGCGCTACGGCTGCATCCGCTGCTCGTGATCTTCGGGCTCCTGGCCGGCGCCGAGCTCTACGGGCTCCCGGGCGCGCTCACTGCGCTGCCGCTGCTCGCGATCGTGCGCGCGATCTGGGAGTTCTTCGCCGACCGGATCTCGCTCGAGCCGTGGCAGGGCCTACCGATCCCGGTCGAGGCGGGGATCGAGACGGTGCCGCCGCCTGCTCCCCCGCGGCGACCCGCGCCTCCGGCGGCGGCGTCCGCGCCCGCCGAGGAGCAGCCGCGTACCCTGGAGAAGCCGTGAGCTCGTTCCCCGTCACCCGCCTGCGTCGCCTGCGTCAGACCAGCGTGCTGCGCGATTTCGTGCGCGAGACGTCGCTCAGCGTCGACGACCTCTTGATGCCGCTCTTCGTCGCGCCGCAGCAGTTGCGCAACGCGCGGCTGCCTGGCCTCGCGCGCCACACCGTCGAGTCGGTGGTGACCGAGTGCGAGGAGCTCGTGCGACTCGGGGTGAAAGGAGTGCTGCTCTTCGGCGTTCCCGAGGAGAAAGATGACGAGGGATCGGGTGCCTGGATCGACGACGGGATCGTGCAGAGCGCGCTCCGTGCGCTGAGCGCTCGGTTCCCCGAGTTGCTCCTCGTCACCGACGTATGTCTGTGCGAGTACACGACGCACGGTCACTGCGGCGTGATCGTGCACGGCGAGGTCGACAACGACGCAACGATCGAGTTGCTCGCACGCACCGCGGTTTCGCACGTCGAGGCGGGCGCTGACGTGATCGCACCCAGCGACATGATGGACGGACGCGTCGCAGCGATCCGCGAGCAGCTTCCGACGACGCCGTTGATCGCCTACTCGGTGAAGTACGCCTCGGCGTTCTACGGGCCGTTCCGCGAGGTCGCGGACTCCGCACCTGCATTCGGCGACCGCCGCGGCTATCAGATGGATCCCGGCAACGTCCGCGAGGCGCTGCGTGAGTGCGAGCAGGATGTGCTCGAAGGCGCCGACATGCTGATGGTCAAGCCCGCGCTGCCGTACCTCGACGTGCTGCGCGCGGTGCGCGACCGCTTCGAGCTGCCGCTCGCCGCGTACAACGTCAGCGGGGAGTACGCGATGGTGAAGGCCGCAGCAGCGGCCGGCGACCTCGACGAACAGGCTGCTGCGATCGAGTCGCTGACCGCGATCCGACGCGCGGGCGCGGACGTGATCTTCACGTACTGGGCGAAGGAATTCGCCTCGTGGCTGTGCTGATGCTCCGGCGCCGGCGGAGCCGGCACCTGCGCGGATGAGCGGCTCCGTCAAGCCTACGCCGCTGCTGATGCTCCGGCGCCGGCGGAGCCGGCACCTGCGCGGATGAGCCGCTCGGTCAAGCCTACGCCGCTGACCAGGTCTGCGCTGTGGCATCGCGCGCTCGGGTTGATCCCGGGCGGCGTCAATTCGCCCGTACGCGCGATGCGTGGCGTAGGGCTCGACGAGCCGTTCTTCGTCGCGCGCGGCAAGGGCGCGCACATCGAGACGACCGACGGCCGACGGCTGCTCGACTGGGTTCAGTCGTGGGGGCCGCTGATCTTCGGCCACGCCGACGGCGAGACGATCGAGGCTGTGCGCGCGGCCGCACTCGAAGGAACGACATTCGGTGCGCCGACCGAACGCGAGGTCGACCTCGCGCAGGAGATCGTCGACGCGGTGCCGTCCGTCGAGCGCGTGCGTCTCGTCTCCTCCGGCACCGAAGCTGCGATGTCCGCGGTGCGGCTCGCGCGCGCCGCGACGCGCCGCGATCGCGTGATCAAGTTCGCGGGCTGCTACCACGGCCATGCCGATCAGTTCCTCGCGAGTGCGGGCTCGGGTCTTGCGACCCTTGGCATCCCGTCCTCGCCCGGGGTTCCGAGCGGCGTGACCGCCGACACGGTCGTCTGCGAGTACAACGACGTCGACGGTGTCGCGGCAGCGGTCGAGCGCTACGGCGAGGGCCTCGCGGCGATCCTCGTCGAGCCGGTCGCGGGCAACATGGGCTGCGTCCCGCCTGCCCCCGGCTTTCTCGAGGCGCTGCGCCTGCTCTGCGATGCCTCCGGTGCGCTGCTGATCTTCGACGAGGTGATCAGCGGTTTCCGTGTCGCGCGCGGCGGCGCCCAGGAACGACTCGGTGTCCTGCCCGACCTGACGATCCTCGGGAAGATCGTCGGCGGGGGGTTGCCGCTCGCCGCGTTCGGAGGCAGTGCGGAGCTGATGGTTCAGCTCGCCCCGTCCGGAAGCGTCTACCAGGCAGGCACGTTGAGCGGCAATCCGCTCGCGACTGCGGCCGGGCTGTCGGTGCTGCGCCGGTTGCGCGACGGAGCGGTCTACGAGCAACTCGAGCTGCGCGCCGCGCGCCTTGCCGACGGTCTCGCTCCGTTCGGCCGCGTGCAGCGCGTCGGCGCCATGCTGACGCTCTTCGCCGGCCGCGACGAGCCGGTCGAGCGGTTCACCGACCTCGACGCAGAGACTTACGGCGAGCTCTTCCGCGGTCTCCTCGAGCGCGGCATCTACGTGGCGCCCAGCCAGTACGAATGCGTCTTTCCTTCGATTGCCCACTGCGAAGCTGAGATCGACGCCACGATCGAGGCGGTGGGAGATGTCCTCGGTCGTTGACGCGATTGCATCCGGCGCCCGCTCGGAGAGCGACGTCTGGGCGGCGGCGCTGCGGCCCGCTCCCGACTGGGAGCCGATCTTCTCGACGCTCGCCCCGCCCGGCCTCGCACTCGGCCTTGAGACGGTCTATGAGGCCTACCTGACGCACTACGGCACGCCGCGGCTCTTCGACCCCCTGGACGGCGACGAGGCGATCCTGCTCGGCGACTACCTCTACGCGCACGGGCTCGTGCGGGTCGCCGACGCCGGCGGGGTCGAGGCGGTCGCGATCCTCGCGCGGTTGATCTCCCGCTGCGCCGCCATGCGCGCCGACGGCACGCCCGGCGACGGCGATGCGTGGGTCGCGGC
>JACDGR010000161.1 GCA_013821525.1 Actinomycetota bacterium | reverse complement strand
GCCGAGGACGTGATTGCCGTTATTCGTGCGGGCGCGCGCGGGTACGTGACGAAGACGATCTCCCGCGAGGAGCTGACCGATGCGATCCGCCGCGTCGGCGAGGGAGATGCCGTGTTCTCGCCTCGGCTCGCGGGCTTCGTGCTCGACGCGTTCCGGGACGGTGACCCGGTCGGCTCGGACGCAGAGCTCGACACGCTCACGCCACGCGAGCGCGAAGTGCTGCAGCTGATCGCCCGCGGCTATCGCTACAAGGAGATCGCAGCGCGACTGCACCTGTCGGTGAAGACGGTCGAGGCCCACGTCTCGAGCGTGCTGCGCAAGCTGCAGCTCTCCTCACGACACGAGCTCACGCGCTGGGCGCACGACCGTCGCCTCATCTAAGCGACCGCGCGCACCCCTCTAGGCGATCGAGAGGTCGACCTTGCCCTCGTTTTTTGCGATCCGCTCGACGCGCACGTCGATCGGATCGCCAAGCCGGAACGCCTTGCCGGTGATCTTTCCCGCAAGTGCCGTGCCGAACTTGTTCAGCTCGAAGAACTGGCCGTGCAGGCGCCGCGCCGGCAGGAAGCCCTCGAACACCTCGCCGAAGCGGATGAAGAGCCCCGAGTTGATGACGCCGGTGATCTCGCCCTGCCACGGGTCTTCCCAGCCGTGCTCGAAGAGCAGCGTGTCGAGGAGCCAGGCGAGGCAAATGTCGTCGGCGAGGTACTCGAGCTTGGCCGCCTCACGTTCCCGCGCGGAGGCGTGCTGGGCGAGGCCGTGCAGATCCTCGGGCACCGGGTCGTCGCTGAGCCCGAGCTCGAGCAGGAGTGCGCGGTGGACGACCAGGTCGGGATAGCGCCGGATCGGCGAGGTGAAATGGGCGTACGCGTCGCTCGCAAGCCCGGAGTGCCCGAGGTTCTGCGGGTCGTAGCGCGCCTGCTTGAGCGCCCGCAGGACGAGCGACGGGAACGCTTCCTTCCCGCGCCCCGACGCTTCCACGTACGAGGCGATCCGCTCTGAGATCTCGCCCGCAAGGCGCGCAGCCTGCTGCGGCGTCATCCGGTCCAGCACCGGCGGTGTCGGCACCTTCAGGTCGGCGAGCTTCGCGAGTAGGAGGTCGAGCGCTTGCGGGTCGGGACGCTCGTGGACGCGGTAGAGCGCGCTCCGCCGGCGCTCGGAGAGGAAGGCGCCCACGAGCTCGTTCGCGAGGATCATCAGCTCCTCGACGAGCATGTGGGCGTGAGCCGCACCCTCGAGCCATGCGTCGGCAACTCCGCCGCGCCCGTCGAAGTCGAACACGACCTCCGGCGTCTGGACCTGGAGCGCGCCGCGCGCAAAGCGCGCGTCGCGTAACCGGGTCGCGAGCTCCTCGTTCAGGGCGAGCGCCTCGAGAATCGCAGGGCGCGCTTCGCGGCGCTCCGCCTCGCCGTAGGTCAGGCGGGCGTCGGAGCGGATCACCGAACGGTAGAACTGCGGCTCGCCGTGCGGGGGGATCTCGACGGTCACACAGAGGCGATCGCGGTTCGGACGCAGCGAGCAGAGATCGTCAGCGAGCTCGTGCGGCAGCATCGGCGCGACCGCGCCGGGCACGTACGTCGAGAACGCCCGCCCCGCCGCCCCGCGGTCGAGCGGTGTGCCGGCCGGAATGAACCACGAGACGTCGGCGATGTGCACCCAGGCGCGGATGCCGTCTCCTTCGCGGCGGAACGACAGCGCATCGTCGAAGTCCTTCGCCGTGTCGGGGTCGATCGTGTAGGTGAGTAGGTCGCGCAGATCGACGCGGTTCGGGACGTCGAGGGCTGGGTCGAGATCAGAGAGGTCGTGCGGCTCGAACTTCTGGCGCGCGCCTCGCTCGACGAGCAGGGCCTCGAGCACGTTCTCGATGCGCGTTGCTGTGCCGATCGAGTGCACGACGTGCGCGCGACCGCGGCCGATCCGCACGGCGGCGAGGTCGCCGTTCCCGAGCTCGCCGATCCCCTTCGACTCGAGCGTCATCGGCACGCCGGGGACGAAGTACGGCTCGCCGGTGACGAGCTTGCCACGACGGCTCACCTCGACGACAACGAAGTTGTCCTTGCGGTCTTCGTCGAACGAGGTCAGGGCGCCGGTCGAGTCTTGGGGCTAGACGCGGAGGAAGCGGTGGATCGTCAGGCCGGAGCCGATCGCACCGAGAGCGAGGCCCATGCCGACGAGCAAGAGCGAGACGACCGGGAACGCAAGCGCTTTGACGTCGCCCCCATCGCCCGCCAAGCCGTGATCGATCGCAGGCAATGCGAGGGCCTTTCCGATCACGAGCAGGAGCACCGCGAGCAGCGACCCTGCGAGGCCGCAGATCAGGCCCTCCAGCATGAACGGGCCGCGCACGAACCAGTTCGTGGCGCCGACAAGCTTCATCACCTCGATCTCCCGTCGCCGCGAGAAGATCGAGAGCCGGATCGTGTTCGAGATCAGCAGCACGGAGGCGATCAGCAGAATCACTGTTGCGATCGTGAACACCGCCTCGATCACGTGCGCGACCTGCAGGATTCGGTGTGACGTGCGTTTGCCGTCCAGCACTCGGTCGACGCCCGGCGGCTTGCTCGGACGCACGATCGAGTTGTAGAGGCTGTCGACGTCCTCCGCGCGCCTCGGCGTGACGGTGATCGCGTCACCGAGCGGGTTCGACGTCAGGTTCTTGACGAGCTCCGGCGCGCGCTTGCGCATGATCTGCAGTGCCTGCTCCTTCGAGATGTACTTGATGCTCCCCGGCTTCACGTACTGGTTTTGCTGCAGCTTGCGCGCGACAGCGTTCTTGTCGGCGGCGCTCGCACCCGGAACGAAGTACACCTTGACGACGAGCTCACGCTTGACGTGGTTCGACCAGGAGACCGTCCACGTGCCGAGCGCAATGAACAGTCCGAGCAGGAACATCCCGATCAGCACGGTCATCGTCGCGGCGATGGTCGTGGAGAGGTTGGCGCCGAGTGAACGCCACGCTTCGGAGAGGAGCAGACGAAAACGCCCGGTCATTCGTACCCTCCGCGCCGCTCGTCACGGGCGAGCCTGCCGCCCTCGAGCGCGATCACACGCTTGCGCATCTTGTCGACCATCTCGCGGTCATGCGTGACCATCAAAATCGTCGTGCCGGCGCGGTTGATCCGGTACAGCAGCTGCATGATCCCGACGGACGTGTCGGGGTCGAGGTTGCCCGTCGGCTCGTCGCAGACGAGGAGCGGCGGGTGGTTGACGAACGCGCGCGCGATCGAGACGCGTTGCTGCTCACCACCGGAGAGCTCGTCGGGCAGCGAGTTCATCTTGTGCGAGAGCCCGACCATCGCGAGCACCTCGGGCACCTTCTTGCGGATCGACGCATTGCTATCGCCCTGCACCTTCAGCGCATACGCAACGTTCTCGGCGGCGGTGCGCCGTGGCAGCAGCTTGAAGTCCTGGAACACGCAGCCGATGTTGCGGCGAAGCATGGGCACCTTCGACGTCTTCAGCCGGCCGAGCTCACGGCCGCCGATCACGACCTTGCCCGTGGTCGGGTCGAGTTCCTTCAGGAGCAGGCGGACGAGCGTCGACTTGCCGGAGCCGGAGGCTCCGACGATGAACACGAACTCGCCTTTGTCGATATGGAAGGTGACATCCTTCAGCGCGACGACATCCGGCTCGTAGATCTTGGTCACCGAGTCGAAGACGATCATCGACGCGGCGCTCGGCGGGGTTTGCGCGAGCGGCTCGTCGACGACGAGAGTCGTTGGAGTGGCTGTCACGGTCGATTCCTGCACGGCGATTTCGAGGGCGTCGAGAGACGGGGCGCCCGGGTGCGAAGATGGAAGCCAGTGTACCTCACCGCCTAGACGATCCTCCCCGCCGCGCGGGCCAGCAGGTATTCCCGGATGAACGGGTCGATCTCACCGTCCAGGACCGCCTGCGTGTTCCCCATCTCATAGCCGGTACGCGTGTCCTTTACGAGTTGATACGGGTGCAATACGTAGGAACGAACGGACTCGCCCCCGAAGCCGGTGTCGGCCGAGCCGCCTCGTTCCTTCGCCATCACCGCCTCCCGCTCCTCCTCGCCCTTCTCGACGAGGCGGGCCTTCAGGACGCGCATCGCGGTCTGCTTGTTGGCCGCCTGCGAGCGCTCGTTCTGGCACTGCACCACTATCCCGGTCGGCAGATGCGTGATCCGGATCGCGCTGTCGGTCTTGTTGACGTGCTGGCCCCCCGCCCCCTGGGCGCGGTAGGTGTCGATGCGCAGATCGCTCTCGTCGATCTCGACGTCGGCGTCCTCGGGCAAGAGCGGTGCGACGATCACGGTCGAGAAGGCCGTGTGACGGCGGTGAGCCTGATCGAACGGGCTCTGGCGCACGAGGCGGTGCTTGCCACGCTCCGCTTTCAAGATCCCGTAGGCATTCTCGCCACCGACCGTGAAGGTGGCGGACTTGAGGCCTGCCTCCTCCCCCGGGCTCGCCTCCAGCAGCTCGATCGAGAAGCGGCGGTTCGCGGCCCACCGCTCATACATGCGGAGCATCATCTCGGCCCAGTCCTGCGCGTCGGTGCCGCCTGTTCCCGACTGCAGCGTGACGACCGCGTCGCCGCTGTCGTACTCGCCGTCGAAGAGCGCCGCCTCCTGCAGGCGGTCGAGCTCGTCGCGGAGCGGCACGAGGCCGGCTGCGATCTCGCCCTCCATCTCGCCGCCGTCCATCTCTGCGAGCTCGCGTGCGTCGTCATAGTCGCCGGTCAGCTTGCGATACCCCTCCAGCCTCCGCGAGACGCGAGCGTGCTCGGCGGAGACCTTCGCCGCGCGGGCCTGGTCGTCCCAGAGCCCCGGCGCGTTCAGCTCTTCTTCGAGCTCGGCTAGACGGCGTTCGAGGAGAGCGGGGTCAAAGATACTCCCGGACCCAGGCGAGCTGGGTGCCGAGCTCGTCGAGCTGGTCAGCGAGCGATCGGGTTGCTTCCTCGGCCATCCAGCCGATCGTACCTACTCCCGATCGGCGCAGACGCGCTGCGGACTGCGCCCCGCGAGCGCTTGCAACCCGCTCGAGACGCTGACGCTCAGATGCAGGTCGATCAGGCCCGGCTGGTAGGCCTGCACGCGTAGCCCGCCGTCGGTGCCGCGCCAGACGCAGCCCTGCGAGGTCTGCCAGTACGGCGACCAGCGCACCTTGACGCGGTAGCGGCCCGGCTTCGACACCGAGAACACCATGCGTGTCGGATACATCCAGAAGATGTTCGCGTCGCCCGCGCCCGTGATGATCGGGCTTGCCCCAGAGAGGCGGTAGATGTCGACGTGCGCGCTGTGGAAGACGCGCTCGAGCCCCGCACGCCCGGAGCGGACGAGCGTCGCCTCGGCACGGGCGCTGTAGTCCGGCGGCGCGTCGGTGATCACGACGAACTGAACACCAAGCGCGTGCAGCCACGCCTGATAGGTGTGCTCTCCGAGGTTCTTGTCGTAGAGCAACTCGTTCTGTGGGAAGTCGTTCTGGCGGTACCAGCCGCGGACGATCGGGATCCCTGCGTCGGGCAGGTAGGCCGCGGGCCAGTGCTCAGCAGTGTCGACCGCTTCGACGCGGAAGGACGGGCTCAGGTGCGCGCGGAGATACTTGATCGCGGGCCGCCAGTAGAGCTGGTGGTTTCCGGGATCTGCGCTTGCGGTCTGCGCCGTGTGTGCAAGTGCGGAGAGGTTCCAGAAGCCTGCCACGGCGACGAGCGGCACCACGAGCAAGACCCGCTTCGGGGCGAGTGCCGCAGCGAGCACCGCCAGCGGGATCGCCATGAACTTCAGCCGCTCGACGTTCGAACCGAGGTCGCTCGGGAAGACGAACGCAACGACCATCGCCGCGAGGAAGACTGCAAAGAGGCCGAACAGCCGGCGGGCTCCCGGCACGCGCGCGGTGACCGCAACGCCGAGGACGCCGAAGAGCGTCCCGGGGATCAGGTCGGCGACGCTGAACGGAAAGCGGCCCTGTCCGGGGAAGAGCCGACGCAGGACGAGCTCGAGCAGCACGGCCGACAAGATCACGGCGACGGTCGCGCGCCGGGGCGGACGCTCGAGCGCCCCACCGGCGAGCACGAGCACGACGAGCAGGAACGCAAGCGGGCTTGCAAGCAGAGCGAGGAAGATCGCAACGGCGAACAGCCGCCGGTGTCCGCGTTGGATACAGACGAGCGCGAGCAGCGCGAGAGTGATGCCGAGTGCGAACGGGAACGCCGCGGTCAGCACGACGCCGGGCCACAACACTGCGAAGGCTCGGCTCGAGAAGCGCGCGTTCGTGCCCCACTCGCGGCCGACGACGAGCGCGAACGCGAGCGCTGCGATCGCCATCGACACGACCGCAACGACCTTGATCCCGAGCACGGCGACCAGCGGGTAGTAGATGAAGCTGTATGTGACGAACGAGTAGCGCCCGGCGTACCAGAAGTTGTTCCAGATCGCGAAGCCGTGCTGGAGGAGAAATGTCCGCTGGTACGCGTGCGCGGCAAGGTCGACCCCAGGAGGGCCGAGCCAGAGGAGTACGCCCGCGAGGACGGCCGCGACTACGGCCGAGACGATCGCTTCCCGCGCGAGCGGCCTACGGATCCAGGCGCTCACTTGGAGCAGCCTAGAGTACGGGGTCGTCTGCACGAAGTCTCGACCAGACTCCGACGTCTCCACGCAGCCCCTCTTTGAAGTACCGCGAGCGCAGAATGCCCTCTCGCCGGTACCCCGTCCGCTCGGCAACCCGCTCCGAGCCGACGTTTGCAGGGTCGATGCGCAGCTCGAGGCGCTCGAGCCCTAGCCCGTCGAAGCTCCAGCGGGTCAGGAGCTCGACCGCAGAGGTTGCGGCGCCGCGGCCGCGCGCTGCGGGCCCGATCAGGTAGCCGATCTCGGCCTCGCCTCGCTCCAGATCGACCTGGACGAGGGCTGCGAAGCCCACGACCTCCTCCCCGAGGAGAACCGCGAACCCTGCCTTGCTCGCATCGTCCCAGGCGCGCTCGTAGCGCTCGACCACCCTGCGACGAAGGCCGCATCGGCGTTCGACGGCACCATCGTGAACCGCGTCACGGCCGGATCCTCGACGAAGCCGGTGAGCGCAGCAGCGTGCTCCTGCGTGAGTGACTCGAGCCGGATGCGGTGATCCGCGATCGGTGGATCAGGCGGGGCTAGAGGCTGGATGCGCATTGAGGGCACGAATCCGCATCAAGCCTCTAGATGTCCTGCCTACGGACGTTGTGAACGCGGCTGGTTGGTGGTCGTCCTCCGAGTGAGCTGTGTGGCCGCGTGGTGTTGTAGTGGTCGAGCCAGTGCGGCAGGGCTGTTCGGCGGTGTCGAGAGGAGCGGTAGGCGAGCCCGTAGGCCCACTCGCGTGCCATCGTCTGGTGGAACCGCTCGACCTTTCCGTTGGTGCGGGGTCGGTAGGGCTTGGTCGTGAGGTGTC
>JACDGR010000160.1 GCA_013821525.1 Actinomycetota bacterium | reverse complement strand
GTGCTGTCGCGGCGGTCGCTCGCGGCTGATTCGCGTTGCGAGGCCCCGTGGTGGCGAGGCCCCGCACGCTCGTGAGGTCGCTAGACGACGGATGCTGCTGCGGGACTCACGGGCGGGTCGGTAGTCGACCGCCACGCCGAGTGAGCGAGCATCCCGGAGAGCGCGAAGATCGCGAGGGCATTGATCGGATGCAGGAACCCGAGCGCCCAGACGCTGGAGCCGAGTCCGGCGAAGACGAGCTGCAGGATCATCAACACGAACAACACGCCGGCTTGCTTGCGCCAGGTCTTGTCGCGCGCGATCAGCGCAACGATCAGTAGCAAGAGCGCAACCAGCACCAGCACCGATCCGACAATCCCGTGCGCGCTGTACCAGTCGGACGCCTTGTCCTTCGCGATTGGCCCGTCGTCGTTCTTGTTCACGGCGTGAAAGGCGCCGATTCCTGCGAGCCCCACCTGGACGACGATCCCGACGAAAAACAATCCGGCGAGATACTTGAACGCGGAACGCACTCCAACCCCCTCGGTCTGTTTGCCAGCAGAGGGCCCGATGCTGGCAGCTTTCGACGCGTGTGTATAGGGGCGCCGAGTAGCCTTTTGGTGCTCGCCGAGCGTCTAGCTCGTGGTCAGCGCGCCGTAGACGACCGCAGCGCACAGGGCCACGGCGAGCGCGTGGAAGACGAGCCGGAGCAGGAGAGGCTCGGAGCGCCGCAGGCCCGTCACCGGGGCGGCCGCTCCAGCTCGTGCCGCATGTCCTCGACGAACCCGAGCATCAGCCAGAAGGCCAGCACGATGGCGATTGCGATCGCGCCCCCGAAGACCAGGTTGTAGAACGTCGACATGCCGCCCTATTCGACGCTTTGGGGCAACTCCTTTAGGCGCCGTTACAAAATGGGCGGCCCGCGAGGCCCGGCCGGCGCGGAGGCGATGCTCCGCGCCGGCTTCGCTCCTCCGTGTCAAGCGGCGGGACGAACCGGGTCGGGGCGGATCAGGACGACGTCCACGACCTCGCGGATCTCGGTCGCCGGCACGCCCACCCGTGTGCCCCAGAGAGAGGCGCCGCGAGCTCGAGCGCCGAGCAGCCGAGCGTCCCGTCGGCTTCCCGCACGACGTACGAGCGGATCCAGCGTCTCGCGTGCCACGTCCACAGCGCAGGCAGATAGCAACACGAGCGCCCAGCGTTTGCGTAAGTCTGTCGGCAGGCGCCGCCTGCACCGATGGCGCGCGCGTCTCTACGAGAAGGAGCATCGATATGGAACCGAGAGAGCCCTCGACAGAACTCGATGCTGGGTTCAGTAGTGAGGGAGCGCGTCCGACAGAGTGGGCGGCGGGGCGTCGTCACCTCGAGGAAGCGGAGGTGTTCTGGCTTTCAACCGTCCGCGCAGATGGACGCCCACACGTCACTCCGCTGTTGGCCGCCTGGTACGCCGACGCGATGTATTTCTGCACGGGCTCGGACGAACGCAAGGCGAAGAACCTCGAGCGGAATCCACATTGCGTCCTGACGACGGGCCGCAACACCCTCGACGAGAATCTCGACGTCGTCGTCGAAGGGGAGGTCGCCAAGGTGACCGAAGCTGCAGAGCTCGAACGGGTCGCGCGCGCCTACGAAGGGAAGTACACCACGCACCTGACCGCACCTGAGGGCACCTGGTTCGGGCTTGGCGAGATGATTCGGCGCGGCGGGGTACTGGTCTACCGCGTCACCCCGACGACGATCTTTGGCTTCGCACGAGGTACGCAGTTCAGCCAGACCCGATGGCAGTTCGCCTGATTGCGAGCGGCCGAGGTTTAGCTGCGCCGTCCGACTGAGAGGAGAAGAGGAGCACGGAAGCGAGACAAATTTGGAGGTATCGATGACGTCAACGACGGTACGGTGCCACGCCGACACGGCCCTGCCACGGGTGGTGTCGGCGGAGGACTGGGGACAGGCTCGCGATCAGCTGCTGGTGGCCGAGAAGGCGCATACGCGGGCCGGTGACGCGGTTGCGGCGGAGCGTCGCCAGCTGCCGATGACCGAGATCGACGCGACGTTGGAGGTCATTGGATGCAACGAATCTACGAGCGTCCTTGACATGTTCGAAGGGCGAAGGTGCTGATCGTCTACCACCACATGCTCAAGGCAGACGACGAGCACCCTTGCCCAGAGTGCTCCGCGTTCACCGACCACGTTCCCCACCTGGCTCACTCGCACGTGGCCGATGTGACCTTCGCGATGGAGGCCGCCGCTCCGATCGACCAGTTCCGGGCATACATGGCCCGCATGGGCAGGCCGGACATTCCCGTGTACTCGTCGGCCGGCGGCCGGTTCCGGGATCGACTGCATCCGTCCCCTCAGGGGACCGACTCGTTCGGTTTGAGCGCGTTTCTGCGTGACGGCGGACGCGTCTACCGCACCTATGCCACCCAGGGCCGTGGTGTGGACGGTGTGCCGCTGATCGACCTGGTGCCGTATGGCCGGCGGGAGTCATTCGAGGACTCGCCCGAAGGCTGGCCGCAGCGCAAGACCTATTCCTTCGGCAAGGTTCACGACGACTACACCTCGGATGAACTAGCCGGTCTCGCTGCGCCCTCGACCACCGGCGAGACGTACCGCGGCGATTCTTCCACTTGAGTTGACGCGTTGACCTCCCAAACACAGCTCAACCTGAACGAAGTCGAGGACGCGGCTCCGGCGAACGGATTCGACGAGCGCTGGGAGGCGCACGTGGCCCGCACGGCCATCGGAGCGGAGCACACGGGCCTCACCTACTTCAAGTTGCACCCGGGCAAGAGGTCGCCGTTCTCGCACCGCCACTCGCGCGCCGAGGAGATCTACGTGATTCTCAGCGGCACCGGCTCTGTCAAGCTCGACGACAAGATCGTTACCGTGCGCCCTCTCGATGCAATCCGAGTCGCCCCAGAAGTAGTGCGGGCCTTCGAAGCAGGACCGATCGGACTCATGTTCCTCGCCGTGGGAGCACACCAGCCCGACGACGGCGAACTGGTCGACGACCGGTGGACGGCGTGACGAGCGGGAGCTGCAAGGAGCCCCCGCCCTAAGGGCCTGTCCAAGAACGGCTTCCGGTAGCCGCCCGGGAGCTCAGTTGAGGCAGATGGTGTACGTCGAAGTGTTCGGTGGAGCGCTGAGTTGTCGGCCGAGGGGATGGCCGAAGAGGTCTTGCGCGCGTTGGTCGGCCGGGCAGGCGCCTGTCGCGGCGGGCCGGAGGTCGCTCGCGGCGGCCTGTGGCGCGCTGGCGACGCCGTTGGCGGCCTGCGGGACGTGTTCGGCGAGGCGTTTGTAGTTCAGCGCGGTACAGCCGAGCAGGAGTTGGACGTGGAAGCGCGGTGTTCCGCGCGAGCGGACGCGGTCGAGTCCGTGCCGGTTCTTCAGTTCGCCGATCACGCCTTCGGCGTCGCCCATCCGCTGCTTGTGCGCCCAGACGCCGCGTTCGCTTTTGCAGCGCCGGCGGGCGGCGAGCGCCGCACGCTGGGCCTCGCCGCGCGGCTCGCCGTCGGTGGGCAGCATCGTCGGTTGCGGCGGCACGTAGGCGGTAATCCCGCGTTTGTCGAGCCCACGCCAGACGCGCTCGGCGGCGAAGCCGGAGTCGGCGCCGACAGATTCGAGCTGCGGGGAGGCGAAGCGGGCACGGTCAAGGATCGGCGCAAGCGCGTCGCCCTCGTACCCGTCGGCCTTCTCGCCGAGGCAGGCAACCACGCAGCGCGCCTTCGGGTCGACCGCCACCTGGCCGCGGTAGACGAGGTGCGGACGCTGGCCGGGCTTCCCCCGCAGCTTGGCCTCCGGGTCGGTGCGGGAGATCGACGTCTGGTTCGAGCTTCGCCGCTTCGGTGTCGGCCCAGAGCGCGGCTCGGCGAGCGTGAACTGCGGCGGTGCAAACGGCCGCGACGGCTTGCCTTCGCCCGGCTCCTCCACCCCCGGCTCGGCGACTGCCACCAGCGCCAGGCTCGCCCGCAGGCTGGCCAGCGCGGCGTTCGCCTCGGCATGGAAACCATCGACCGAGAGATGCGTCCCCTCGACCAGGCCGTGCTGCTTGCAGAGCTCGAGCGAGCGCAGAAACAGACGCTCGAACAGCGCGCCATCGACGAAGCGGCGCGTCTGCGCGTGCGAGAGCGTCTGGTGGGCGGGGAGCCGCTCGTGGAAGCCGTAGCCGAGAAAGCGCCGCAGATCCAGACGCAGGCCGGCCGTCCGGCACAGCTCACGAGTCGAGCCGATCCCCTCCAGCGCCGCAACGACCAGCAACTTGACCAACACGACCGGGTCGATCGAGGGACGCCCGACCTCATCGACGTAATACCGACCCGCCGCCTCACGCACAAACGACCAGTCGACCAGCCGATCGAGCCTCCGGTAGCGGCAGTCCTCGGGCACGAGCTCATCCAGGCAGACCATCGCCACCTGCAGCGTCTCCTCCTGGCCCTTCAGCGCCCCCATCGCCACTGCGCACCCCCCCTCGCTCGACCCAGATTGAGCCGAGCATAGGACCCCGATCGGACCGCAGACGACGACTTTTTGGACAGGCCCTTAAGCAACCAACCCTCGCGCCGCACGTTGCGCCGGAGACTCCCGGAGGCCGTACGCGGAACAAACTCGCTCGCGCGGGAGCGTTGGTCTACGAAGTCTCGCCGGTACCCGGCCAATTGTGGCGTTGGTCGCCGCCGAACTCGCGTGCCGCGCAACTCGCGCAGTAGAAGACGACCTCGTCCTCGCCGTCATCGTTTGAGGTCGACGAGATGACCCTGCCATCCCTCCGCGCCCGCCGCCGAGCGCTGCTGGCACTCAACGCAAACAAGCACCACCGTCACCCCGAGAATGATCGCGCCCGCCACCGCGCACCGCTAGGAAAGTTTGGCGAAATAAACGGGGCGGGGGTTGTGTAGCGTGGAGTTCATGGCTGACGACCCTGAACCAGGCCGCTTGACCGAGCAGGAACTGGCCGTCGTCAACCACATCGCAGCGGCGTACACCGCGTTCTCGGAACTGCCCGTGTACCACTCGGCCGACGACGACGAGTTCGTGTTCCGCGTTCACGCGATGGGTCGAATCGTGCTGACACGGGCGGCGTCGCGCGGGCATTCTGAGCGCGCCTGGATAAAGACGCCTCGGGAGTCGGGGCGTTTAGGGCTTCTTGTAGAGTTTTGCGCACCTCGACAGATGCAGCAAGCGTCGTAGTTCCTTTCGAAAACGCCCCGCTCGCACGCCGCATCGAAGCACCGACGCTCATCTCGATCGGGCTACGCGACACGATCACGCCACCGTCGACCGTGTTCGCTGCCTACAACGCGATCGACGCCCCAAGGATCTCATCGTCCTTCCGTACTCCGGACATGGGCCCCTTCCGGCCTCCCTCGCAGAACGGCGACTAGCCGAGTTCACAGCCGCGTTCGCGGAGTGACCAGCACTCGGGTGTATGGCGCGCTCGAGGCGGGGAACGAAATGCGGTGGCTGTGGGGAGAGAAGTTCTTCGAGTCTCACCTCCTTCTCACCGCGCTCGGAAGCCTGAAGAATTTCGTCTACATCACGGTCGGCACGGGCATCGGCAGTGCCGCGGTGGTGAACGGTGGGTGCGCGGCGTGTCCGACAACTTGTAATAGCGCCAGGCGAGCAGCGTTTCCACGGCTCCTTGATGGGGACGAGGAGCTCCAGTGCGATCACCGCGAAGTACCAACCACATCGGCCAACCCGTCTCGGGTCCTTTCGCTCGCTCGAGGAGAGCGATGAGCGTCGCGTCGACGCCACGGCCGCCAAACACCTGTCGAGTCGAACCTCAGAACGGCCGCTCGCCGACTGCCTGCTCTTCAGCCAGGGAGTCACGGTTTCACCCAAAGCGTGACTCAATAGCACTCGCACGGTACGAATCGCTCAATCGGAGGACGCGCGACTCGCGTTAACTGAAGAAGCTCCGCAGATGGAGTCCGACTACGACCAGCCTGCGCTGCGACTACGTCTGAAGTCGCTGCCCTACTCCGGTGTTCGCTGCGCACGATCCATGAGCTCACGCGCACGCGTGCGATCCCTCATCGAAGATTGCCCGATGCGAGGCGTTGCCTCTTCGTGCGGCGAGAGGTACTTGCATGGCTCAACGGAGCGTCGCTCGAGGCCGTTGAATTGGCGCGAGGGGGACGCATAGTCACTGTCCGGGAGAGCCTGGAGAGCCTGGATTAGGCCGTACTCCGCTCGTACTCCCCATCGCCACATCGCACTGAATTGCGAGAGCGTCGGATTCTCTATTTGCGGGGAAGATCAAATAAACGCACCACGCCTAGAGACCGGGTAACGATACATATAGTTGCGGACGGAGTTCAACTAGCTGTACCGTAAGGCTATGCCACTTCGTGACGCCCAGGCGATCGAGTTCTTCCACCTAGCCTTCCTGCAGGTCCTGCAGGGACGTCTCGACCAGCGCGCCTACGTGCTTAAGGGCGGCGCCAACCTCCGCTACTTCGCCGATTCCGTCCGCTACTCGGAGGACATTGACCTCGACTGCTCCGGCGTCGAGGTCTGGGAGCTGCAAGAGAAGGTCGACGCCGTGCTCGCCGCACCGGCGCTCGCCGTCCTTTTGCGCGGCGGCGGGATCACGCTCGGCGAACCCTCGAAACCGAAGCAGACCCAGACGACCCAGCGCTGGAAGGTGCCGATCGAGCTCGCGGGCCGAGCGGAGCCGCTGCGAACGAAGATCGAGTTCTCGCGGCGAAACGGGGAGGAGCGGCTGGCGCTGGAGGCGGTGCCGGGCCGGATCGTCGCGCCCTATGCGCTGCGGGCGCCGACCGTCCGCCACTACCTCGACCCGGCCGCGACCGAGCAGAAGATCGCGGCGCTCGCGCTGCGCCCGGAAACGCAGGCCCGGGACGTATTCGATCTCGACCTGCTCTTCCGCCGCCAGCCCGGCATCCCGGCGCCGCTTGCTGCCGCGGTGCGCGCCCAGGCGTCCGAGGCCGCGCTCGAACTGCCCTATCAAGCCTTCCGCGATCAGCTGCTGCCCTTCCTCGATCCCGAGGTCGCCGAGCTCTACAGCCGGGAAAGCTGGGAGCAGATACGCGGCTTCGTCGTCGAGCAGCTGCTGGGGGAGGGGCCGTGAGGTCGAGCGAGTCCTACGCCGAGCTGCTAAAGCTCGGCCGTCCGCTGATCCAGACAGGCGAGGCCGCCGCCCGCCTGCAGCTCAGCCTCTCCTCGGCCAGCCATCTGCTCGCCTCGCTGGAGAAGGAAGGACTCGTTCGGCGGATCCGTCGCGGCCTCTGGGCGCTACAGCCAAGCCTGGAACCGTTCAGCGTGCCGCCCTATCTGACAGCGCCCTTCCCGGCCTACGTCTCCTTCTGGTCGGCGCTTGCCCGGCACGGGATGATCGAGCAGATCCCGCGCTCGATCTCGGTTGCCTCGACTGACCGCACCCGACGCGCGCCGACGACGCTCGGCATCTACGCGATCCACCATCTC
>JACDGR010000159.1 GCA_013821525.1 Actinomycetota bacterium | reverse complement strand
CCGTCGTTCTGCTGCACGACCGTCAGCTGGTCGCCGGAGTCGGTCTCGACGAGGTAACGCGTAAAGGAGCCGACGAAGACGACGTCGGCAATCGTTGCCGGCTCCGTGGAGCCCCGTCCGGCACCGTCGAGCGTGATGCGCTCGGGGCGCACGCTGAAGCGCGTGCCCCCGCGCTCGAGGATGTTCGAGGTGCCGACGAAGCCTGCGACGAACTCGGTCGCGGGCCGCTCGTAGATCTTCTGTGGTGATCCGACCTGCTCGATCCGGCCCTCGTTGAAGACGGCGATGTTGTCACTCATCGTCAGCGCCTCTTCCTGATCATGCGTGACGTAGATGAACGTCATGCCGAGGTCGCGCTGTAGCGCCTTCAGGAATACCTGCATCTCCTGCCGTAGCTTTAGGTCAAGCGCGCCGAGCGGTTCGTCGAGGAGGAGCACCTTCGGACGGTTCACGATCGACCGCGCGAGTGCGACCCGCTGGCGTTGGCCGCCGGAGAGCTGAACCGGCTTGCGGCCGCCGTAGGCCTCGAGCCGCACCATGCGCAGCACCTCCTCGACCTGTTCCGTCCGCTCGCGGCGCGGGGTTCCCTTCACCTTCAGGCCATAGCCGACGTTCTCGGCGACGGTCATGTGCGGAAAGAGCGCATAGTCCTGGAAGACCGTGTTGACGTCGCGGGCGTAGGGCGGCCGGCGCGTGATGTCCTCGCCGCCGAGCGTCACGGTCCCGGCATCCGGCCGCTCGAACCCCGCGATGATCCGAAGCGTCGTCGTCTTGCCTGAGCCCGAGGGGCCGAGCAGGGTGAAGAACTCACCGTCGGCGACCGCCAGGTCGACGTCGTCGACCGCGACGACGTCGCCGTAGGACTTGCGCGCGCCGGTGACGGCGACGTCAGCCGGCAAGGCATGCCTCGAGGATGTCGAGTCCCTGCTCGAGCTCGGCATCGGTGACTGCAAACGGGACGAGGATCCGGATCACGTTCCCGTAGAGGCCACACGAGAGAAGCAGCAGGCCCTGGTCGCGCGCCGCCTTCGTGATCCGCGTCGTCTCCTCGCCGTTTTGCTGGGGCAATTCGATTGCGAGCATCGGGCCGAGCCCGCGCACCTCGGAACCGGCCGGCGCCATTGCGTCGAGGCGCTCGCGCAGGCGTGCACCGAGCTGCTCGGCGCGCGGGCGTGCGTCGAGAAGCCCGTCGAGCGTCGCGATCCCGGCGGCGCACGAAAGTGGGTTGCCGCCGAACGTCCCACCGAGGCCGCCGGCCGGCACCGCATCGACCAGCTCCGCTCGCCCGGTGACGGCGGCGAGCGGCAACCCGCCGCCGAGTGTCTTGCCGCTGACGAGCAGGTCGGGCTGGACGTCCCAGCGCTCGATCGCCCACACCGGGCCGGTGCGGCCGCAGCCGGATTGCACCTCGTCGTCGACGTAGAGGATCCCGTGCTCGTCAAGGAGCTCTTGCAGCCGCCGGGGGAAGTCGGGCGTCATCGGGATGAAGCCGCCCTCGCCCTGCACCGGCTCGAGCACGGCGCAGGCGACAGACTGCGAATCGACGTCCCCCTTGAAGAGTCGTTTCAGCCCTGCGATCGCGTCGTCCTCGGTGATCCCGCGGAACGGGTACGGGGCTGGAGTGCGATAGACCTCGGGCGCGAACGGGCCGAAGCCCTGCTTGTAGGGGACGACCTTGGAGGTCATCGTCATCGAGAGCAGGGTGCGGCCGTGGAAGGCGTTGTCGAAGACGACCACCGCGGGCCGGCCGGTTGCGACGCGCGCGATCTTGACCGCGTTCTCGACGGCCTCGGCCCCGCTGTTCAGGAGGACGCTCTTCTGCTGGTCGCCACGACAAGCGGAGAGCTCGGCGAGGCGGCGGCAGACTTCGATGTACGGCTCGTACATCCCGACCATGAAGCACTGGTGCAGGTAGCGGTCGACCTGGTCGTGCAGCGCCGCGACGACCGCGGGCGTCGAGTGCCCGAGGTTGGCGCAGCCGAGCCCGCCCGCGAAATCGACGTACTCGCGGCCCTCGGCATCCCAGATGCGTGCGCCCTCGGCGCGGGAGACGACGAGCGGCGGCGTCGAGATGCCGCGAGCGACGTAGCGCTCGCGAGCCTCCTGGACGCGCTCTGAGGCGCTGCGTTCCTGCAACGACACGGTATGCGCGACTGTATACCGCTCATTCAACGGAGCAAAGTTTGTGACGTTGGGCTCAGGGCCGCCGGTCGTCAACCAGAAAGCTCCCTCGCGCCGCCAGACGGGTTGACCCGTGGGCGCCGATACGATGCCGCCCGGCACGGCGCCTTGGCCGAGTGGTTAGGCAGAGGCCTGCAAAGCCTCGTACAGCAGTTCGAATCTGCTAGGCGCCTTATGCGGTTGCTCCTCCTGAGCCGGCACGGCCAGTCGGTCTTCAACGTCCAGGGGGTCGTGAACGGGGATCCCGGGCGCGACCTCGGTCTGTCGGAGCTTGGCCAGTCGGAGGCTGCCCGGCTCGCGAGCCAGCTCGCTGCGGTTGCGATCGACGCATGCGTCGTCTCGTCGTTTCCGCGCGCGCAGCAGACCGCGCGGATCGCACTCGGCGACCGGCGTCCAGCCGTCGCGCCGGTCGTCGATCGCGACCTCGACGACATCCGCGTCGGACAGCTCGAGGGGCGGACGCTCGACGACTACCGCGAGTGGAAGCATGCGCACCACCGTGCGGATCCGTTCCCCGGCGGTGAGAGCCTCGACGACGCTGCGCGTCGCTATGCGGGGGTCTACGAGCGGCTGCTGGCGCGGCCGGAGGAGACGATTCTCTGCGTGTGCCACGAGATCCCCATCCGGTATGCGGTGAACGCAGCCGTCGGCTCCGTCGACTTCGACAGTCCGGTGCACGACGTCGCGAACGCGACGCCCTACTTGTTCGATGTGGCGGGGCTGCAGCGCGTGGTGGAGCGGATGCGGGAGCTCGCCGGGCCGACGAGTCGACAGTCGTCGGGCTAGGACGCCGACGGTGAGTCGCATCGGGACCTGAGCATGCTCCGCCAGGTGGAGGCCGAAGCAGGGCCGGACGGAACTTTGATTCCCTTTTCAGGCGTCGCGGCCGAGCAGCGAGCTTTCGAGCACGTAGAAGAGCGCCAGCCCGGCAAAGAGCGCGAGCGCAAGCCACGAGGAGAGCAGGGCGCTCAGCGTCGCGAGGATGTACAGGGGGACGCCGGGGCGAAACGATCGTGAGATGCCGCTGATCGTGCGCTCGTCCGCGTCTTCGGCGATCAGCCGCCGGCCGCGGGCCGCGTAAAACCAGACCGCGCTGAACATGCACGCCATCGCGATGTTGACGAGCCCGTAGAAGAACGCCGCGGCCTTAGCCTCGTGATGGAGGTGGCCGGCGAGCAGCTGGGTCGGAAACGGGATGAACGCGATCACCATCAGGAAGAGCACGTTCAGGACGAGAAACGTGCGATCGACGCGATCGATCTGCTTGAAGAGCGTGTGATGGTTGATCCACATGATCCCGATCGTCAGGAACGAGATCGCGTACGCCGCGTAGGAGGGCCAGAGGTGGAGCAGTTGCCGGGTGACGCTTCCGTGCGCGTCGATGCGGATCTCGAGGATCAGCAGCGTCGCGGCAATCGCGAAGACTCCGTCGCTGAACGTCTCGAGGCGAGCGGTCTCGTTCACGCGGCGGACATGTACGCCGACCAGCGCTCGGCGATCTTGTCACCCTCGAAACGGAAGACGACAATGCCGTACTGCACGTAGCCGGTTGCCTCGGCATTCCAGCGCAGCCTCAGCGCGACCCGGTCGTCTTCGCCGAAGACGTCTGCGATCTCGATCCGTAGCTCGGGGTGGTGCGAGATCATCGCGCCCGCGAACGCCTTTGCCGCCTCGGGGCCGCGCGGCGTGTCCGGTGGTGCGTCGTGGTCGACGAAGTCGGCGGTCAGGAGCTCGTCGACGGCGCCGAGGTCGCCTGCGGTGATCCGCTCGAAGTAGCTCCGTGCAATCTGCTTCTGATCCATGCCGTGCAGTTTAGGATCGGCGCATGTCGTTCAGCGGCTCAATGATCCAGAACGCGATCTACATCGCCCAGCAGCCGCCGGAGTGGCCCGTGACCGCGGAGGACTGGGAGCGCGCCGCCGAGGCGAAGCTCGAGGAGGGCGCATACGGGTATATCGCGGGCGGTGCAGGGGCGGAGAGCACCCTGCGGGCGAACCTCGACGCGTTCGAGCGCTGGCGCATCCGGCCTCGGATGCTCGCCGGCAATGCGCAGCGCGATATCTCCGTCGAGGTGCTCGGGACGCGCTCGCCGGCGCCGTTCCTGCTCGCGCCGCTCGGCGTGCTCTCGATCGCTCACGACGAGGGCGAGATCGGCGTTGCGCAGGCTGCTGCCTCCTCCGGCGTCCCGATGCTCCTCTCGAGCGCCGCCACGCACTCGATCGAGGAGATCGCGGCGACCGATGCCCCGCGCTGGTTCCAGCTCTACTGGGTCAACGACCGTGAGATCTGCGAGAGCTTCGTGCGCCGCGCCGAAGCCGCCGGCTACGGCGCGATCGTCGTCACGCTCGACACGCTGACGATCGGCTGGCGGCCGCGCGACCTGCGGCTGGCCTACCTGCCGTTCATCAAGGGCGAGGGTTGCGGCCAGTACTTCAGCGATCCGGTCTTCCTGGCAAAGCTCGACAAGTCGCCGGAGGAGGACCTGCTGACGGCAGCGGCGACGATGCTCGCTACCTTCCCGAACCTCGGGCTCACCTGGGGCGATCTCGACTGGCTGCGCGACCAGACGACGCTGCCGATCCTCGTCAAGGGCGTGCTCACCGCCGAAGACGCCGAGCGCGCGCTCGACCACGGCGTCGACGGCCTTATCGTCTCGAACCACGGCGGACGGCAGGTAGACGGCGCCGTCGCGACGCTTGATGCGCTCGTCGAGGTGCGCGACGCGCTGCCGGATGCGGTCGTGCTGATGGACGGCGGCATTCGCTGTGCGGCGGACGTCCTGAAGGCCGTGGCGCTGGGCGCGGATGCCGTCCTGCTCGGCCGACCCTATGCCTACGCGCTCGCGGTGGGCGGGCGGCGTGGAGTCGAGGAGCTGATCCAGAACCTGATGGCCGAGATCGACCTCACTCTCGCACTCGCCGGGGGCCACTCCGTGCGCGAGCTCGATCGCACGTGGTTGAGCCGAGTTGACTGAGCACGGCGTTGACTGAGCACGGCGTCGTGCTCGGTGCGCGCGGCAGCATCGCGCTCGAGGAGATCGAGGTCGGTGCTCCCGGCCCGGGGGAGGTGCTCGTCCGGATCGAGGCGACCGGGGTCTGTCATAGCGACCTCCATGTGATCGAGGAGGACGGTTGGGGTCACCCGTATCCGGTGCTGCTCGGGCACGAAGGCGCGGGGACGGTCGAGGCGCTCGGCGACGGCGTGCAGGGTCTCGCCGAGGGTGACCGGGTCGTACTCGCGTGGAAGACGGCTTGCGGCGTCTGCTCGACCTGCGCCCGTGGCGCGCCACGCCAGTGCAAGCGGCCGCCCGCCGCGGCCGGCCGGCTGCTGCGCAGCGACGGTGAGGTTCTGACGCCCGTGCTGCGCTCCGGAACGTTCGCGACGCAGACCGTCGTCCCCGCGCGCGCCGCAGTGCGGGTGCCACGGGAGTTGCCGGTTGAGCAGGCGTGTCTGATCGGCTGCGCCGTGGCGACCGGCGTGATGTCGGTGCTCGAGACTGCGAAGGTCTGGCCAGGTGCGCGTGTCGCCGTGATCGGCTGTGGAGCCGTCGGGCTGTCGGCGATCCAGGGCGCGCGGATCGCCGGCGCGTCGGAGATCCGTGCGATCGATCTCGATCAGCGGAAGCTTGCAACCGCAACCCAGTTTGGCGCGACGCATACCGAGCCGGGTCCCGTCGACTTCGTGTTCGACGTGGTCGGTCGCCGCTCCACGTTCGAGCAGGGGATCTCCCTGCTCGCCTCGGGCGGGACGTTCGTGCTCGTCGGCCTGTCGCCGGGAGGGGAGACGGTCGAGCTCGAGCTGCCGAAGCTGTTCGCGAAGCGGACGCAGATCCTCGTCTCGCACGGCGGAGATCACCTTCCGCACGAGGACTTCCCGCGCCTCGCGGCGTGGGCGCTCGATGGCACGCTCGACCTCGCGGGGATGGTCACGCGCACCGCACCGCTCGACGAGTGGAGCGAGGCCTTCGATGCGATGAAGGACGGCAGCGTCATCCGCACAGTGCTGTCGCCGTGAAGTCGATCGACGAGTTCCGGGAGATCGTCGCCGGCACGCGGGAGCCGCAGCCGGTCGCAACCCTGATCGGGTTTCGAGATGACCGAGGTCGACCCGGGGCGGATCGTCTTCGTGCTCGAGGCTGGGCCGCAACACGCGAGCCCGCTCGGCACGCTGCACGGCGGCATCATCTGCGACCTCGCCGACGCTGCCCTCGGCTGCGCGCACGCCTCGCTGCTCGAGGACGGCGAGACCTTCACGACACTCGAGCTGAAGATCAACTTCCTGAAGCCTGTCTGGGCGGGAAAGCTGACCGCCGTTGCAACGGCCATCAAGACCGGCCGGACGATCGGCCTCACCGAATGTCGCGTCACCGACGCGAGCGACTCGCTCGTCGCGTTTGCTACCTCGACGTGCATGACCCTGCGCGGCGAGGCCGCAACGGGCCGCTGACCTTTTAAGACGTGTCCTGGGGTCTGTCCCCGGGACATGTCTGTTCGGGCCACGTCCTGGGGCCTGTCCCTAGGACACGGCTTGTTGGGACGCGGCCTGTGTGGCGTACTAGGATCGCCCGATGGATCTGCGCGACACGGCGGACGAGGCGGCCTTTCGGCAGGAGGTGCGCGAGTTCATCGCGCAGAACCTCCCGGAGAGCGCCACGAAGCGCGGGGCACGGCGGTTCGAGGACGACGACCGCGAATGGAGCCGCAAGCTCGGTGCCGCGGGCTACGCGGGCCTGACGTGGCCGGTGGAGTATGGCGGCGCGGGCGCGCCCTACAGCCACCAGGCGATCTTCTTCGAAGAGCTCGCGCGCGCCGAAGCGCCCTCGCACCTCGGCGTGATCGGGCTCGGCATGGCCGGTCCGACGATCATCGCCTGGGGCACCGACGAGCAGAAGCAGCGCTACCTCGCGAAGATCCTCAGTGCCGACAAGATCTGGTGCCAGGGTTTCTCCGAGCCTGACGCGGGCAGCGACCTCGCCGCCGCGCGCACGCGCATCGAGGACAAGGGCGACCACTTCCTCGTCAACGGTCAAAAGGTCTGGTCGTCGTTCGCGCACCTCGCAGACTTCTGCATCCTCGTCGGGAAGTCGGATGACGATCTTCCGAAGTACAAGAACCTCACCTACGTGATCGTCGACATGCACGCGCCCGGCGTCGAGGTGCGCCCGCTCGTGCAGATCACCGGGCATCCCGAGTTCAACGAGATCTTCTTCACCGACGTTCGCGTGCCGAAGGAGAACATCCTCGGCGGGATCGGCGACGGCTGGCAGGTCGCGATGACGACCCTTTTGCACGAGCGCGGAACGCTCGGCTTCGCGCTTTCCGCAACGCTCGACGTGGCAG
>JACDGR010000158.1 GCA_013821525.1 Actinomycetota bacterium | reverse complement strand
GTGATCCCGCCGGCGGTCCCGACGATCCCGGCAAGAGTCCCTGCCCCGAGCAGCACAGCAGCGGCTTCGTACCAGGACATCGAGGGGATCGTCGCACGGCAGGACCTCGCGCCGGCACTGACCAGCCCTTCCTGGTCCGCATATGCGGACCGCTCGCTTGCTCTCCTCCGCTATTGCGGCACATAATCCGGCCAGGAAACCGTACCTGGGAGGTACCCGTGACCGTCACCGTCGACGCCAGCACCGATCTCGACCGCACCCGTTTCTTCATCGACAACCAGTGGGTCGAGCCGCGCGGCACCGAGACCCACCGGGCGGTGGAGGCCGCCACCGAAGACCTGCTCGGCACCGCAGCGCTAGGCACCGACGCCGACATCGACGCGGCCGTCAAGGCGGCTCGAGCTGCGATTGACGAGGGCCCGTGGGGCCGCACTACCGCGGCCGAGCGCGCTGCGGCGATGCGGCGCTTCGCCGACGCCCTCACGGCCCGCGCCGAGGCGACGAGCACGCTCGTCACCCGCGAGAACGGCATGCCGATCGGGCTGTCGTCGGCATTCAACGGCGCTGCCCCTGCCGGGCTGCTGCAGATGTACGCGGGCCTCATCGAGCAGATGACGCTCGAGGAGGTAAGGCCCAGCGCGATGGGTGCCACCATCGTGCGCCGCGAACCGGTCGGCGTCGTCGGCGGCATCACGCCGTGGAACTACCCGCAGGTTCTGGCCATGATGAAGATTGCCCCGGCGCTCGCGGCAGGCTGCACGATCGTCTTGAAGCCCTCGCCCGAGACCGCGCTCGACTCCTACGTCTTCGGTGACGCCGCCGTCGAGGCAGGCCTGCCGCCGGGCGTGCTCAACATCGTGCTCGCGGGCCGCGAGGCGGGCTCGTCTCTGGTCAGCCACCCCGGCGTCGACAAGATCGCGTTCACCGGGTCGACGGCCGCCGGGCGCATCATCGGTTCCGAGTGTGGACGGCTGATCCGGCGCGTGACGCTGGAGCTGGGCGGCAAGTCCGCCGCGATCGTCCTCGACGACGCCGATCTGGACGTCTTCCTGCAGGGCATCGGCATGGCGTCGTTCATGAACAACTCCCAGACCTGCACCACACAGTCGCGCATCCTGGCCCCGCGTTCGCGCTACGAGGAAGTCGTAGACGCACTCGCGACCTACACGCGCAACCTGTCCGTCGGCAACCCGCTCGACCCGTCCGTCGAGATCGGCCCGATGGCGAGCGAGACCCACCTGCAGCGCGTGCTCGGCTATATCGAGGTCGGCCGCAACAGCGATGCGCGGCTGGTGTCGGGCGGTGGGCGCCCGGCGGGGCAGGACCGCGGCTGGTTCGTCGAGCCGACGGTGTTCGCCGACGTCAAGAACACCGACCAGCTGGCCCGTGAGGAGGTCTTCGGACCGGTCATGGCGGTGATTCCCTACGACGGCGACGACGAAGCCGTGCAGATCGCCAACGACTCGAACTACGGGCTCGGCGGCTCGGTGTGGACCACCGACGAGTCGCGCGGCGTCGACATCTCCCGGCGCGTCCGCACCGGCACGATCGGCGTCAACTACTACCAGCTCGACCTCGGCTCGCCGTTCGGTGGCATGAAGGACAGCGGGCTCGGGCGCGAGCTCGGCCCGGAGGCGCTCAACAGCTACCTCGAGTACAAGTCGATCTACGGCAGCGCGAACCTGACCAGGGGCTGACAAGGAGACTCGGGGGCGTTGGCCAGCCAGGCGGAGGCAGTGGCGGCCTTTCGACTGTCTGGCCACCACCCTCTCCGCAGGCCCCGTGTTCGGCGTTTCAGTCGGTCTTCTCCAGTGTGTAGCGCACCGTCTGCACACGAATGAGGTCGCCGTCGAAGACGAACGTGTCGATGCCGTCGAGGGCCTTCGTGGCCGACGACACGGCGTTCCACTCGATGAACAGGACGTCGCCTTCGAAGATCTGGGTGGGCACGGCCCACTCCGCCGACGGGAGGTCGGCAAGCAAGGCGACGAAGCCTGCCCGCACCCCCTCCTTGCCGTGCCGCACACCGGTCGGGGTGATGAAAACAGCATCGTCGGCGTAGTCGGCAACGATGCCGTCGATGTCTCCTGCGATCAGCGCCTCGGCGTGGTGGGCGAAGATTTCCTGCGGGCTGCGCGTCATCGGGCACTCCCTTGCGAAGTCGGTGGGGCTCGTTATCAGCCTTGCTCAGCCGGGCGGCCGTGTCGAGACGTGACGTGACGTGCTCGGGCCGATCCCCGGGGAGCCCCTCGCCCGGAGGCGGCGACTCAAGGCGTCGCGTAGGGGGTTGATCACGGTGTCGAGAGAGTTGGCGTACAGGACCTTGAGGTGCTTGAAGTCGTGCACGCTGGTCGGGGTGTAAGGGGTCGAGTTCTTGCGGGAGACAGTGCGCCCATCGCGGAGCGAGATCGCACCAGCCCACGATTCATCTCGCGCGCCGCAGTGTCCGCACCGACGCTTAGCAAAGCGGTCCGCGGTGGTGCGCAGTCGTTGTAGCGTCGTTCCATGGTGTTCACGGAGTCCGAGATCGCGTATCTGGCCAGCCAGCGTCTGGGCCGATTGGCCACCGCTCAGGACGACGGGGTTCTGCAGGTCAGCCCGATGGGGTTCTCCTACAACCCGACACTGGCCACGATCGACATGAGCGGGTTCAACCTGGTGAAGAGCCAGAAGTTCCGCAACATTGCGCGCAGTGGGCGTGCGGCGTTCGTCGTCGACGATCTGGTCTCCGTCGAGCCGTGGCGCGTGCGATGCTTGGAGATCCGCGGCGTCGCGGAGGCGATCGCAGACGCGGATGCCCCGATGATCCGGCTTCGCCCCCGCCGGATCATCGCTTTCGGGATCGACGAGCCGGACATCGAGGCGCACAGGCTGACCGTGCATGCCCGCGACGTCAACTGACGTTCGGGATGAACCAGTGGAGCCCGTCAGCTCCTGACCTGGATCACGGCCGCGACGGGTGTTTGAGCTGTTGATGGGATCCAGTCGCCCGCCGAGTATTGGATGACGTAGTGGCGCTTGTGGGAGATGAGGTCGATGCCCGCGTATACCCGCACCCGCAACGAGCCGTTGGGCAGATTTGCGATCTCGCCCCGAGGCCGACACCGAATGGCGACACGCAGGCGGTTTAGCCGCAGTTCACTCCACATATAGCGCCAGCCGCTGCGGCAGGCGAGCCTGATCATGACTACGAGCTGGGTGCCCCCGGCAGGACTCGAACCTGCGACCTAGAGATTCCGAGTGGATGGTCTGGAGCGATGTCCTGTGGAGCCGAACACTGCCCTTGAGTAGCTGGAACAGTCCCGGCGTTTACGCGACTCTTCGGGTCGTAGCCGGGTATTGCCGGTGGGTAAGCGTGGGGAGATGACCTTGGAAGTACCGGCTGTGGTGAACATGCTTCGGCAAGCCGGGGCGACCCTTCGCTCACAAATCGGTGCCCCGGTGTACGAGACGGTCCGTGAGCAGCTGGTTGACCGCGTCCATCGTCGCTGGATGTCGGCCTCTCGCGGGGGTCGTTGCTGTCAGACTCCGCTGTCAAGATCACGACTGGGCAGCGTTGGAGGGGATCGGGTGCCACACTGATTAGCTGAAACTGAGCAACAGTTCAGGTGAAGATCCGCTGACGAGACCACTCGTGAGCCGCGACCGACCGAAAGGCGCCGCTGCTCGTTGCTGTCAACTTCCGCTCTCGCCCGGCTCCGAATCATCAGCTTGTGTACCGGCACCCGCGCTCGTTTCCCCTGGTTCTGGTGCTCCTCCATCGAACGCCCTGATTACAGCAACTGGGTCCACGTGCACGCCCCGCTTGTGCGCCTCCTGCACCAACCACTTAGCGAAGTTACGCCGAGTACGCAGGTTCATAACAGACTTCGCGGCCTGCGCAATGGAGGCAATTCCAACCCCGCTGCCGAGGATGGTGATCCAGTCCTCCGCACCATTGTAGAGACGAAGCCACTCCGGGTGGTGAGTGTGTTCAGCCATCCAGTTCTGCCATTCTTCGGCGTCGTTCAAATCGTCAGGTGGCATCCGCTTCGGCTTTGACCCCGATTCCTCCGGCAGGGATAGACACTCGGCGATAGATTGGCCGTCGAGTCGTTTCAAGATTGCCGCGCTGACCCGCAAGTCGTTCGCGGTGCCGGGCGTGAAAGCGGTATGTTGACCATTCTCGTCAACTCCGGCTAGGAAGAAGCCCTCAGGCACGTCGACTCCGAGCTCGGTTGCGGCCCGAGCAACGCGAGCAGCGTCATCGGCCAAGGCCGCCTCATCCGACAACGGGGAGGCCCCGTCATCCACATCGCGCCCTGACAACGCATACCCTGTTTCATCGCCCATCCACTGATTATCGCTGACGGCAACAGCAGGCTCTACACGCCGCCCTGGCCGCCTCGTCGCCGCTGGCGAACCGTCACGTCTGTGCTCGTCGGTCGACGTCGGCTGCCGTCGCATCGGCTGTCAACGCAGCTGGTGACCATCAGAACCAAAATCCCGTCCGTACTGTCTATGTCCGTCGCTCGACGTCGTGGACCAGCGGAGACTCCGTCAAACGTGTCGGTCGTGACGTCGAGTGTGGTGGAATCGTTGCTGTCACCTTCCGCTGTCACGCGGCCCTAAGCTGAACGCACCGTGCTATGCCAAACCTGCACCACGCGGTTCCGCGGTCCGGTCAGGGCTGCGTTGCAGTACACCGGGCTGTGTGCCGTCGATCGTTGACAACTGGATCAAGCCGTTGCCGAGAAGTCGACCTCCGGCGCTCCGGCCCGACCCTTCAGGGTTAAATTGCTTAGCTACAGTTGGAGGTTATGACATCTCCCCATGGAGCCGAGGGAAGCTACGCGATGCGGGTTCGCGCCTATAGCGCCTCTCACTTTGATTTCGATCAACATATTGAAGTCACTTGGCCGGATGCATCGGCAATATTCGTGAGTGAATATACTGGAGGTGAAGACAATCGCCTGTATCCCATCACCATTCACGGGGAAATTCGAGGCATGTGCGAGTCTTTGGAAGATGCAGAACGGCGACTTAGCAACGCAATCGCAGGAGTGTATCCAATACTTGCGCTGGCGGGCAATGCTGCAGTTGCGGACCCTCTTGCGCTTGCCAGCTATGGCCTAGACATATCAAGTCCGCAACCTGCCATCTTTTATCAAACGCCAGTTGCAACTCGATGGTTCCCGCCGGGCGGCAGGCGATTCGATCTGGAAGCCACCTTCGCGCTTATATGCGCTATTGGGCAACATCCTCAGTCGGCTCTCCTCCTTCGGGCGGTCGAGTCATATCGTCGTGCACTTGGCCATTGGATCCCAGAGCAACGTCTAATGGCCGGAGAGTTCCTATTCGTCGCAGCCGAGACCCTAAGTCGATTCTTAATTGAAAGCCGCGCTGCAGTGCGAGGAATTACGCCCAACAATTTGGCGCGTCTTCACAACACTAACCCACATGTTTTGCGTAGTCGCTTTCTCTTGGACGACGTCTTCGGTGGCAACCAACCTGCAATGGATGCAATGAATGCCGCCAGCAATGGGTTTGAGCACGGATACATGTCGGTGGACGATGTCCGCGGTCTAATGGAGTCGGCTCTGGAAGACTCCATGCAACTCGTGCGACGCGCGCTTATCGAGTCATCTGGGCTTGCTTCTGAAATGTCGTCTCGCTTGCTTGTCGAAGACTACGATGAGCCGCGGGGCCTAGTTCCAGCTATCCAGTTCGCCCGAGGACAGATTGAAGCTACCGATCCTGCCCATCCCCCGGCGATCGAGATGGGAGCGATCGATCTGGAATGGTCGGAAACATCTATCACGCCAAAGCTTCGCGCAGATGGATCGGTCGACCTGTCCATGGGAGCTACCATGACTGCCGTTTCGATTCCAGACGGACTCAAGATCGATATCTCCGGATATGGGATACGGGCAGCCAATGTCGTCGCGAAGAACGATAACTCGAAAGCTTGACTGGAAGACGTACGATACGATACCCAACGCACTTGACCCCCAGGACGTCGGGGTATGCGTTTCCGCACGTCAGGCACGATGCATGTCGTGATTTGAAGGCGTCGCGCGACGTCCCGTGCAGAGACAGGCTCGACGTGTGGTCCCAGATGGGTCCCAAGGACGGTCCCGAGTTCGTGGCAGCGTGGTTGCTACCGGGATCATGCGAGGTCATCCGGCGCGGGGGGATCGCGGACGGCCGGGTTGGACTTCTGACGTTGCGCAACGCGGTGGCTGTACGCCGTTGAACATAGATAACTGTGATCACTGTTGGAAACCGCTTGGTGATCAAGAAGTCGCCGAATCGGGGCGCACCATACCCGCAAGCGAGCATCTTCGCGACGATCTCTTCATTGGGATGTAACGGTTCCGGGTCATGCAACGAAGATTCGGTGCAAGTTCCAGCCGATTCGCTAGACGACCAACATCACGAAGTCAGGGAGTCTGAACATCGATGACATTCTGGTCGACAGCATCTTCACTCATTCCAGCGACGATATCAGCGATCGTAGTACTAGCTAGCGCGAAGTACCGATCAATGATGCGCGCAATCTTTCGGAGCCCCAAAAAGTCGTCGATCGTTTACAAGAGTGATGCCGACCAGGCGTGGCACAGTTTCGACATTGACGATAACACGCCTCATGGGGGCTCCGATACAAAAAGACAGTGGCGGCCACCAGTAACAGACTCGCAGCATTCCTCCTCGCCTGAATCACCGATGCCAGAGCCAGAACAAGGGCGTAGTGAGAACGATGACTGAAAGCCATAGCCAGGAGGGCCAGCAAGCCGCTCGGCCTCAACCTCCGGACATATCTGTAACAGTTGACAGCCCTTTTAAGATGGTCTTTCTGTGCATCTTTTCCCTAACGGTCGGGCTAATTGTTGCACGCGTCTGGATTGCTATAGACAATCCTGCACCAAGCGAAAATTTGAAAGACGCATTGGCAACGCTCACTTGGATGTTCACCGGAGGATTTGGCACGCTGACCGGCCTATTTGCCGGTAAGCAAATGTAAGAAACATCCATGAATGTTGTCTCAACGGATTACGGACGCCTAGATAGGGTTCGGCAGATGCCGAGGAACTCGGTTGCGGCCCGCGGATGTAGGCCTACGCTCGCTTTAGGGGACGAGTCCGGTCATGCGGCGACGACCTCGTGCGGCGCTACCTGCCGCCGGATCGTCGACGTGGGTCGCGCCGGTTGACCGTGCCCGCGGGGAACGAGACGAGAACTGAGACCAGGCCGTAGCAGCCTTGAGCGGAGCGGCGTCACTTGACAACTCAACATTGCAGCGGTTCGCGCGGTCCGACAGCTTCAACCTTGAGCCGCTCACTTGACGGGAACCGCGCAGGGTCAACCCGGTGCCGCCATCACCATACGTTGGATCTGGCTGGTGCCCTCGCACATCTCGGTGATCTCGTCAGCGGGTCGCCCCCAGGGGGTCGGCAAAGTTAGATGATCTTGAGTAGTTGGAGTGGTCGGAGTGCGTCGCGGGCGTGATGTCGCAGCGCGGCGGCGATGTTGGTGGCCCCGGCGAGGCGGTGCAGGCTGATC
>JACDGR010000157.1 GCA_013821525.1 Actinomycetota bacterium | reverse complement strand
GTTGCTCGCCACCCGAGAGCACCGCGGCCGGCCGGTCGTGCGCCTGCCCAATCCCGAAGGCAGCGAGGGCCTCATGTGCATTTCCCCCACTGCCCGAGAGTTTCAAGGCGAGCTCCACGTTCTCGACGGCGGTCAGCTCAGGCCACAGGTTCAGCGACTGGAAGACGATCGCGATCTGACGAGCCCGATAGGTCGCGAGTGCGTCCTCGCCGAGCCGGGACAGCGAGCGGCCGAAAGCCCGCACCTCCCCCGCCGAAGGCTGCTCCAGCCCGCACGCGAGCCGCAACATCGTGCTCTTTCCCGACCCGGAAGGCCCGAACACAGCGACGAACTCACCCGGCTCGATGCGCATGTCCAAACCACGCAGCGCGACCGTCTCAGCCAGACCGGAGCGGTAGATCCGGAAAACGTCGACGAACTCGAGCGCGGCGGGCGCCACCTCATCGCGAACCTCGGGCTCGCGATACAGCGAGGTCATTTGATCCTGAAGCTCTCGATCATCGTCCGGTAGGCGTCGACATTGTCGACACCCACCGGCGAGCCGAGATCGACGATCGCGAGCTTGCCGTTCCTCGCCAGCACATACCGGTCAACCGTTAGCGTTACGCTCTTCCCGGTGACCGCGTTCGGCGCGCTCGTCGTCGTATACACAGCCTTGACCGCCGACACGCCGCCGATTTTCATCGCCACCGGCCTGCCGGTCGTCTTCACGCCCTTGAGCCCCGCGAGCTCCTCGGCGACCGCCCCGACAGTCACTGCCCTTCCGCTTGCGATCACGACCCGGACGATGTTGTTCTTGTCGCTGAACTTCACGTTCCCTGGGTTACCCGACTGCGTCCAACCTTCAGGGAACTTCATCGTGAACACCTTGCCCTGATAGGAGACAAACACCTGGTTGTCGGGAATATCCCCCGCCCCCGTGGCCGCCACTTCAGCCTGCAGGGCGCCAGGAGACCCAGCCGGCGTGGCGGTTGTCGGCGGCGGCGCAACGGTTGAAGCCTTTGCGACTGTCGTTGTGGCCGCTGCCGCTGTCGTGGCGGGGGCCTGGCCCTTGGTAGAACCGCAGGAGGCAAGCAGCAACGAAATGACCAACAACGCCAAGCCACGAAGGATCACGAGCTCAACGTGCCACGCAAAGGGTGATCATCGCCTGAATGTCACAGGCCCAAGGTGCACACCTCACCACACAAACCTCGGAACATCCGAGACTGAATGTTAGGTCGATAACGGCCTCATGCCATCTGCGGACGCGCTCTTCGCGCGAGAGCAACAGCAACGTGAATGGCTACCGGCGGAGTTTCGAGGTGCTCTCGGCTGCGTGGAGGCGATGCCGGGCAACGGGCAAGAAGCTTTGCAAGCTGCGCGGCGTGAACGTCAGCCACTTCAAGATCACGCCGTCAACTCGACGCAGGTTAGTGACTCTGGCGCCTACGACAACCCTCTAAGAGCATGCGAGGCGTGGCCACCGGACCGGGTCTCGAATTGCATGGGTTTGGGAGGTCGCGCGGATTACTCCCACCGGGCACACCGGTTAGCCGGCAGACGAGCGCTGCAAAGGACGGGATGGCGGGGGGGGGTTGACGACGCCGCGCATCATCTTAGTGCTTCGCCGGTTCGGCTCCGGCGCATTCTCGTGCCGTCCCGAATCGCGGCGGCGCGACAAAGCTCTTTAGCTCCTCTTCTCGCCGGTAAAGAAAAGCGCTTTGCTCACCTCATGTCATTCCGCAATCGGCATGCACTTCTGTGGGTAATCCACCACCGGGTGTGACCGCTGAACGAGCCCTTCAAGCTGCTGACCTTCGGGCTAGCGCTTGCCTTAATTCTCGCCTGGCGGACTCACCGCCCGCTCATCCCGATTGGGTCCTTGCCGCCGTTATCAATTTGGGTGCAGGTTGGCGGTTCGGAAAGTTGCGTAACCAATCTTCACGCCTGAACGGCGGTACTGCATTCAGACGATCCTCAGCATCCGATCGCAACAATGGGGCAATGCAAGCCGAACGAGGCCGCACTGCGCGGCAGATGATGAACAAGGTCCCGGAGATCACCCTCTACTTCTGGGTGATCAAGGTCCTCTGCACGACGGTCGGTGAAACAGCGTCCGACTATCTCGCCGGAAACCTGAACCTCGGGCTGACAAAGACGACGTTCATCACTGGTGCCTTGCTCATCGTGGTGCTGATCGCGCAGTTTCGGCTGAGGCGCTACGTGGCCGGCGTCTACTGGCTCGGGATCGTCTTGATCAGCGTGGTTGGTACGCAGATCACCGACAACCTCGCGGACAATCTCGGCGTCTCTCTTGTGATCACGACGATCATCTTCAGTGTCGTGTTGGCGATCGTGTTCGCGGTTTGGTATCAGAGCGAGGGGACGCTTTCGATCCACACGATCTACACGACGCGCCGTGAGGGTTTCTACTGGCTTGCCGTGCTCTTCACGTTCGCGCTCGGCACTGCTGCCGGCGACCTGACCGCTGAGCGCCTGGCGGTCGGCTACGCCTGGTCACTCGTCTTGTTCGCCGCCGCGATCGCCGTTGTCGCCGGGCTCCACTACCGCCTTGGACTCAACGCGGTCTGGGCGTTCTGGATCGCCTACATCCTCACCCGCCCGCTCGGTGCCTCGACCGGCGACCTGCTCTCACAAGCACGCCACGACGGCGGGCTCGGCCTCGGCACGACCGTGACCAGCATCATCTTCCTCGTCGCGATCCTGGTCGTCGTCACCTTCCTCAGCGTGACCAAACGCGACGTCACCGAGATCGCCGCCTACCACCCCGAACCACATGCCCAGGTGCTCGTGGCGGCCAATCAGACCGCAGCTTCGCCGCCGCTGTTCGACGCGATACGCGAACGAGCTGCGCGGACGCCCGCCACCTTCCATCTGCTCGTCCCGAACGCCGCCCCACACGCCGAAATCACCGACGGGGAGCGCCGCCGTCATCATCTCGAAGCCGAAAACATGCTCGCGCTCGCCCTGCCGTTGCTAGACGGGGCAGCCGGAGCACACGTCGAAGGCTCGGTCTCCTCTCGTCATGATCCCATGGACGCGATCGAAGAGGCGCTACACGACGGCGGATTTCACGAGGTGATTCTCTCCACACTGCCGTTGCATGTCTCACACTGGCTGAGAGCCGACCTGCCGGGCCGCATCGCACGCCTTGGGATTCCGGTGACGACAGTGACCGCGCCGCAACGCGGGCGGGATGGACAGGATCCGGACGTCGGCTCCGCACGAACGGAGTGACGGTACTTCCAAAGTCGACAGTTGCCCGCGTTCTCGTAGTCGCCAACGAGACCACCGCGACTCCGGCCCTGATAGAAGCGGTGCGTGCACGTGCCGCGCGGAGCCCAGCCCGGTTTCATTTGCTGCTCCCCAGTCCGGCGGAGCACGCCTCGGTCACTCCGGCAGAACGGAGACGGGTGCAGGAGAGCGGACGCCAGATGCTCTCCCTCGCACTCCCGCTGTTGGTATCGGCGTCAGGTGTATCGATCGAAGGTTCAGTCTCGATTCGCCATGACCCCATGGACGCAATCGAGGAGGCCCTCCTCGCCAATCACTACGACGAGATCATTCTGTCGACGCTTCACCACACTGCCTCGCACTGGCTCCATGTCGACCTGCCGCGAAGAGTGGCGACCCTCGGCCGGCCATTGACGACCGTCGAGGCCACCTCAATCAATTGGCCGAGCGCACAGACGTGATTCGCTCGGTGAGCGAGCCGACCACGACAAGCCAGCGGAGCGCGTTGAGCGCCGTCTACGACCGTCAGCTCGTGACCCTCCACGGCATCGCCGGCGGCGAGCCGCTGCGTGCCTTCACCGACTTCGACCAGCAGGCGGCCCAGTCGAAGCCGCGACTGCTGGGGCAGACCGTCGATCAGATCGACGACCGACAGTCCGCCGACGCCAATGTCAAGCAGGTGCGATCGGCATTCTGACCCATCACCAAAGGGCAATGTCGCGGCCGCGCAGCGCCCGCAACGGCCGACCCAACATTCCTCGTGGGCCGACCGACGGCCAAATTTTAGGCGTTGGCACGAGACCCTCCACCTAACCCCGGCGGTCGGTTAAGGCCTCTTAGCCAGCCCCTGTGACACTTCACACCGTTTAAGCGCGGCCCGCCCACCTACCCACTAGCCCCCTTACGGCGCCGTAATGGCGCTCTGCGAGACTTCCGGCATGCGCACACCGAAGATCCTCGCCGTCGCATCCGCGGTCGACCTCGACTTTCGGTACGGCTGCACCCCAGCGTGGTGGCAGCTCTGGAAGGGGATGTATGAAGAGGGTGTCGACCTTGTCGTCACGCCCTACCGCGGCCGGTCGATCGAGTCGCCGTGGTGGCGCACGGCGCCGAACCCGACATTCGTCGAAGGTGAGTCGTTCGCGCGAGCGCGCGATGCGGTCGCCAAGCTGAAAGGCGACCGGTACCTGCGGCGGGCCGAAGAGAGTCCAGAGGACGGTCTCGGCGACCGGATGACACGCGAGGTGATCTGGCGCTGGGTGACCCCTCGGTGGAAGAAGCATCTCGATGCGCTCGTCGAGCGCGAGCGGCCGGACGCGATCGTCGTCTTCACGGTGCCGATGGCCCACCTGCGGGGCATCCCGACGTACCTGCGCGAGCGCTACGGCATCCCCGTTGTCTTCTACGACGGCGACGTGCCGATGAGCCTGCCGGAGTTCGGCGGCATGGACACCGGATTCAACTGGTACCACGACGCCGATCCCTCTGAATACGACTTGCTCGTCTCCAACTCCGAAGGTGGCCTCGATCGGCTGCGCGAGCTCGGTGCGCGACGTGCTGAAGCGATCTTCTGGGGCGCCGACCCGGAGTTCTTCGCGCCGCAGACGGTCGACAAGGAGATGGACGTGCTCTTCTACGGGTACGGCGACAAGTTCCGCCGCGACTGGATGGAGGCGATGGTCGGCGTACCGTCCCGTGCGCTCCCCGACGTCGACTTTGCGCTCGGCGGCCGCGACTTCCGGGCCGACACCGGCACCGCGCGAATGGTCGGTGACATACCGTTCAACGTCTTTGCGCGCGCGATCTCCGCTGCGCGCGTGAACCTCTGCATCACGCGGCGGTCACACGCAACCGTGCACGCGTCGTCGTCATGTCGCCCGTTCGAGCTCGCATCCGCCGGCGCGGCGATCGTCTCCAACCCGTACAACGGCCTCGAGCGGTGGTTCGAGCCGGGATCGGAGTTGCTGATCGTCAACGACGCCGACGAGGCGATCGATGCGTATCGCAGCTTGCTCGCGGATCCCGCTCAGGCCGAAGTGATGGGACGCCGAGCACGCGAGCGGGTTCTCGACGAGCACACGTATCGACATCGCGCGCGCCAGCTGTTGTCGCTGGTCGACATCGGAGTGCTTGCGTGAAGAAGCTCGCGATCGTCCCGGCGTACAACGAGGAGGGTGCGATCGGAGCCGTCGTCGACGAGATCAAGGCGTTTGACCCGACGTTCGACGTGCTCGTCGTCGACGACGCCTCGCACGACCAGACCGCGGCCACTGCGCGAGCGCACGGCGCGCGCGTCGTCACTCTGCCGTTCAACCTCGGCATCGGCGGCGCTGTTCAGACTGGTTTCCGTTACGCGGCCGAACACGGCTACATGCTTGTCGCACGTATCGACGGCGACGGACAGCACGACCCGGCCGAGCTCCAGCCGCTGATCGCCGCGGTGAGGGCGGGCACGGCTGACATCTGTGTCGGCTCGCGGTTCGCCGGGTCGGACGGCTATCGCTCATCCCCCTCGCGGCGCATCGGCATCCGCATCCTTGCCCGCACCGTCTCCGCGTTGACGAAGCAACACGTCACCGACACGACGAGCGGGTTTCAGGTGCTCGACAGGAAAGCGATCGAGCTGTTTGCAGCCGACTACCCGCACGATTACCCGGAGGTGGAGGCAGCCTTGATGCTGCACAAGAGCCGGCTGCGACTCGTCGAGTTACCGGTGCGCATGCGCGAGCGTGCAGCCGGACGTTCCTCGATCCGCGGCGTCCGCACGGTGTATTACATGGCGAAGGTGATGCTCGCGATCCTGATCGGCGCGCTCCGCCGCCGAACGACACCGCTGGAGGATGCGTGATGCTTGCAGTCGCAGGGACGCCGCTGAAAGTCTCGATCGCCGCGACGATCGCCTCGCTTCTGCTCCTGGTGGTCGTCTTCGAGCTGATTCGCTCGCGGCGGCTCCGTGAGCGATACGCCCTGCTCTGGTTGCTGACCGGGCTCGTCCTGCTCGCGCTCTCCGCCTGGCGGGGTGGGCTGAACACGATCGCGGGCTGGGTGGGCGTCCAGACCTATCCGCCCGCCGTGCTCTTCGCGGTCGCGCTGCTCTTCGTTCTCGCCGTGCTGCTCCACTATTCGACGGTGCTCTCGAAGGTGACGGATCAGAACGTGATCCTCGCCCAGCGCGTGGCCCTGCTGGAGCTCGAGCTCAGCGAGCTCGCGTCGGCCCGGGTTCCGGAGCCGGGCGCAGCTGTGGCACCAGAAACCACAGTGAGCTGACCAGGACCGCGATCGCGGGGGTCGCGATCGCGAGCGATTGCCAGAAGGCTGCGCCGTCATATCCTTGGCGTGCCGCATGGCCGATCGCAAATGCGAGCCAGCCTGCGAGACCGAGCGCACGCACCCACGAGCGCCGCCAGGCGCCGAGGATGGAAGCAGCGATCAGCCATTCGAGCATCGCGATGCTCCAAGCTGTCTCGTGCAGCCCGATGCGGATCGCCGCGAGATCACCCCAGCCGTGGGTCAGGATCGGCACGCCGACTGCGAGCAAGACGAAGTTGACCGGCAGCACGCTCGCTGCGATGGCGATCGCCACCGCGGCCGCGAACCACGGCGTCGCACGCAGTCCCACGAGGTCCGGAACGGCACCGTGCACGAAGGTGCTGCGGTAGGTGCCGAGCATCGAGCTGGCCGCGAGCGCCGGGAGCAGCACGTAGACCATCGCTGCAGCGGTTGCGAACCGCTTCCCGCCCAGGCGTCCGGCGAGACGCCAGGTTGCGAGCACTGCGAGGGGTGCGAGCAGCAGCGCAGCGGCCGTGGAGACCGGGCCGTCCGTCCCGTACGCGGCGGCCAGCGCCGCGACGACCGCAACCTCGAGCGCGGCGATGCTCGCGGGGATCAGGCCGGAACGGGAGAATTCGCGCGGTACCAGGCGATCGTCCTTTCCAGTCCCGCTCGCAGCGGCGTACCGGCACGGAAGCCGAAGAGCTCGGTGGCGCGCGACGCGTCGAGCTGGCGGCGCGGTTGTCCGTTTGGCATCGATGTGTCCCAGGTGAGATCTCCGTCGAACCCCGTCAACTCGGCGATCGTCTCTGCCAGCTCGCGAATCGACGTCTCGACACCGGTTCCGAGGTTGACAGGGTCGGCGCCGTCGTAGCGTTTGGCTGCGAGCACCAGACCTTCCGCGCAGTCGTCGACGTAGAGGAATTCGCGCGTCGGTGTTCCATCGCCCCACAGTACGACCTCGCCACGCGCGCGGTTCATCTTGCGGATCAGGGCCGGGATGACGTGCGAGGAGGTGAGATCAAAGTTGTCGCGTGGGCCGTAGAGAT
>JACDGR010000156.1 GCA_013821525.1 Actinomycetota bacterium | reverse complement strand
AGCCAGGCCAGCTCGTCGTCGGGTTCGGCGACCCGGCTGTCAATTTCGCGAACGGCAAGATCCGCGGCTCCTCGTACTTGACCCCGAAGGGCTACGAGGTCGACCTTGCGACGGCGATCGCTGCCGGTCTGGGCGTCAAGCCGACGTTCGTCTACACGCCGTGGGCAAAGCTCTTTGCCGCTGGGCACAAGTCATTCGACATCTCATTCCAGGAAGCGACGATCACCGCCCAACGCAGGCGCACGATCGACTTCACGCATTCGTACTTCGACGCGAACCAGGGCGTGCTGCTCTCGAAGAAGGCGAAGGTGCCGAAGTCGCTCTCCGACCTGAAGAACCTGCAGACCTGCGCCCAGGCCGACACGACCGGTCTCAGCTACATCCAGCAGAAGCTGCACCCGGCGAAGGCGCCGCTGATCTACCAGTCGACCGCCGCCGCGTTCGTTGCGGTGCAGATCGGGCGTTGTGACGCGATCGTGCTCGACACGCCGATCGTCGCCTCCGAGAAGAAGGCGCGTCCGACCAAGTACGGCAACGTGGCAGGACAGATCATCACGCATGAGCAGTACGGCGCCGTCCTCCAGAAGGGCTCGAAGCTGACGTCGATGGTCAACGCTCAGGTCGACAAGCTCTGGAAGAACGGCACGATCGGGAAGCTTCAGAAGAAGTGGTTCAACCTCGACTTCTCGAAGATCCCGAACCTGAAGTAACGAGCTCGGCAGGTGCACCAGGTCATCAACACGTTCTTCTCGCCGCACGACTTTCGGGTCGCGTTCCCGAATGTCTGGGCGGGATTCCAGGTGAACCTGAAGCTGATGGTGGTGGCGGAGGTGCTGGTGCTGATCCTGGCACTGGCCCTCGCCGTCATCCGCGGTCTGCCGGGGCGCGGAGCACGACCGCTCCGCGCCCTGGCGATCGTCTACACCGACTTCTTCCGCGGCACGCCGCTGATCCTCGTCGCGTTCGTGATCGGCTTCGGCCTGCCGGCGTTGAACGTCCACGGGATCAGCAGCCGGTCGAACTTCACCTACGGCGTGATCGCGCTGACGCTCGTCTACACCGCCTACGTCACCGAGGTGTACCGCGCCGGGATCGAGTCCGTGCACCCGTCGCAGCGCATGGCCGCGCGCTCGCTCGGGCTGTCGTACTGGCAGGCGATGCGCTACGTCGTGATCCCGCAGGCCGTCCGCCGCGTGATCCCGCCGCTCCTCAACGACTTCATCGGCCTGCAGAAGGACACCGCACTCGTGTCGGTGATCGGCGTGGCCGAGGCCGCGCTGCAGTCGCAGGCGTACTCCCAGACCTATGCCAACTTCACCTCGTACACCGTGGCGGCCGTGTTGTTCGTCTTGCTGACGATCCCGCTCGCGCGCTTCACCGATCATCTGATTCTCGCCCGTGAGCTGCGCGAGCGCGCCACCGCCACGTGAGCTTCGTTCACCTTGATCGCGTGACGAAGTGCTTCGGGGAGCTCGAGGTGCTGCGGCACGTCTCGCTCGACGTCGACGAGCACAACGTCGTCTGCCTGATCGGCGCTTCCGGTTCGGGGAAGTCGACGCTGCTCCGCTGCATCAACCTGCTCGAGAAGGTCGACGAGGGGACGATCGTCGTCGATGGGCAGGAGATCACGAACGGGCACGTCGACGTGAACGCGCTGCGGCGCAAGATTGGCATCGTCTTCCAGGCCTACAACCTCTTTCCGCACATGACGGTGCTCGAGAACGTGACGCTCGGGCCCAAGAAGGTGCGACAGCTGAACGCCCGGCAGTCGCGCGACACGGCGCGTGAGCTGCTCGAGCGGATCGGCCTGGCGGAGAAGGCCGACGAGTTTCCCGACCGGCTGTCCGGCGGCCAGCAGCAGCGCGTCGCGATCGCGCGTGCGCTCGCGATGGAGCCGAAGCTGATGCTGCTCGACGAGATCACCTCAGCGCTCGATCCCCAGCTCGTGTCGGACGTGCTCGACCTCGTGCGCGAGCTCGCGTCGACCGGGATGACGATGATTCTTGCGACGCACGAGATGTCGTTCGCGCGCGAGGTCGCCGACAAGGTGTGCTTTCTCGACGCAGGCGTGATCTGCGAAGAGGGATCTCCGGAGCAGATCTTCTCCGACCCAACGGAGCCGAGGACGCGTGAGTTCCTCGGCCGCGTGATCGCGGCAGGCCGCCTGTGAGAAAGCTCGTCCCCCCGTCGAGGGCGCCGCTCGCGCTCGCGGGATTCCTTGCGCTGCCGGTCTTTTTCGCGTCGCTGATGGCGGCGACGCTTGCGATCGAGAAGGCGCGCGTCGTCGAATGGAAGCGCGGCGATCACCTCGCACGCACCTGGCACAACCCCACGGGGACGACGGAGGCGAAGATCTGGCTGCTCGCGCTGGTGCCGCCGCTGCTACTCGTGCTCGCCGGCTGGGCAGTCGCGCGCCTGCCGTACGCGATCTACGTGACCTGCGCACTTGCGTGCCTCGATGCGCTCGCCCTGACGGTGCGGTTGCATCGCTGGCAGATGCATCACACGGCCCGGTTCGCCTACGGCGAGGATCTGATCTCCGACCCGACGACGTCGAGCTCGCTCGTACGCGGGGAGTGGGAGGCGGACGCGGCGCACACGGTGCGGAGCCTCGTGCACTACACGGTCGGGCTGGCGCTCGCCGCCGCGCTGATCACGCTGCTGCTCTCACTGCGCCGCCGGCGCGCGCCGGCACAGATCGAGTCGGCGGAGGTGCAGCAGACCGGCGGCGCGCCGACCGTGTCCGCTTAAAGAACGACGGTCAAGGTCTGATCGGCGAGCTCGAGCGAGCCGCCGAGCTCTTCGATCACAGACCGAGCGACGAGCGCGCCGAGGTCGCGTACCTCCTCGCCGAGTACGACGGGCGCTGCTTCGGCGGTAACCGGAGAGAGCGTCAGCGTTCGGCCTTCCACCGACCACGTGACGAGCGGAACCGGCCCGTAACGGGCAGCCGCGACCGCGAGCGCTGTGAGCGCCCGCGCAACTGCGAGCGCGTCGGTCTCGATCGACTCGCCGGCACCGGTTGCTGCAACCCGCTCGTCATCCGAGGCCGCAAGCTCCAGAGTGTCGATCTCCCTGAGCACCGGCTCCCACCGTCCGCCTTCGATCCGTGCCGAGACACCAAGCTCGTCGAGGAGGACCGTCAGCTGTTCCGACGCCTCCTCGATCATCCCGAGGAAGCGCATCGTGCGCTCGTCTAGGCCCTCTCCCCGCGTCAGCGTCCGCGCGAAGCCATAGATCGTCGCGAGCGGGGTGCGCAGGTCATGACAGGCGAGCGTGACGATCCGAGGAAACTGCTGCGGGTCGGCCATCGCTACCGTTGTACCCCATGGGCCAAACTCCGAACGACCTCGTCGGCGACCTGCAAGCCTCGCCGCCCGATGTGCGGATCGGGCTGACCCGCGCCGGCGTCACAGGTGTCCAGAAGGCAATCCGGATCCGGCATGACGGCCGTGAGAAAACATTCGCTGCGCAGATCTCCTGCACCGTCGACCTCGACCCTGCCCAGAAGGGCGTTCACATGTCTCGCTTTCCCGAGAGCTTCGGGGAGGCCGTCGACGAAGTCGTGATCGGCGAGGCGTTCCTCGTCGAGACGCTGGCGGAGCACATCGCGACTCAGATCGTCGAGCGGCAGCACGCTCTGCGGGCAGAGGTGCGGATCGAGGCCCAGTACCCGATCGAGCGACTGACGCCCGTGACCGGTCTGCCGACACAGGAGATTGCAACCCTGATCGGGATCGCCACGGCATCACCGGAACGCGTGCGTCGCGTCGTCGGCGTCGAGGCGTGGGGCATCAATGCGTGCCCGTGCGCACAGGGCCTCGTCCGCGGGGCGGCGTCGGAGCGCCTGCTCGAGGCGGGCTTCCGTGACGGCGACGTCGATCGGATTCTCGAGCTCGTTCCGCTCGCAACGCACAATCAGCGCGGCAAGGGCACATTGCTCGTCGGCACCGAGTCGCGCATCAATGCAGAGCACCTCGTGGACATCGTGGAGCGTTCGATGAGCTCTCCGATCTTCGAGTTGTTGAAGCGCCCCGACGAGCTGTTCGTGGTCGAGCACGCACATCTCCAGCCGCGCTTCGTCGAGGATTCCGTTCGCTACGCGCTCGCGGAGACGCTGCTGCGGTACCCGGAGCTCGCCGATGGCGACTTTCTCTTCTCACGGCAGCTCAACCTCGAGACGATTCACCGCCACGACGTCCTCGCCGAGCGCTCGAGCACCGTCGGTGAGCTTCGCTCGGAGCTCGCAGGCGCACCGCCGCATGCACCGATCGAGCTGCAGCAGTGGCTTACCGCCGCGTGAACGTTGCGCGCACGCTGACCGCGTAGTCGGTCGGCGGTCGGCAGGTCGGGCCTGTCGACTTGCACGCGCCGCTCCAGCCCTTGAACCGCCAGCCCTTGTTCGCGATCGCGCGGAGCGTCAGCAGGTCGCCCGCCGAGAACGCCTTGCCGCACTTGGGGTTGCACGCGATGTGACCCTTGCCGGTCACGGCGAGGCGCACCGACACGTGGAGCGGGCCGTAGACCGCCGTCGCAGACTTCGACTGGTCGAGCTGCAGCGTGCAATCGCCCTTCCCCGTGCAGGAGCCCGTCCAGCGCACGAAGCGCGACGTGCGACTCGGAAGGGCGATCAACGACAGCGCGCTTCCCTGATCCCACGCAGAGGTGCAGCTCACCGTGCAGTCAACGCCCGGCTCGTCGCTCTGCACACGGCCGGCGCCACCAGTGAACGCGACGTTCAAGGAGACCTGCGCCAGGTCGAGGCGATGAAGCCACAACGAGTCCTGCGTGTCGAGCCAGTTGCCCGAATGCCCGTAGTAGTCGTCGTGGTTGTAGTCCAGAACCTGAGCCGAGAGCGGATCACCGGTCGTGTAGGGATACAGCACGTCCTGCGGCGAATCGCACGGGTGGCCCGACCCACCCTGCGCGAGACTGCAGGCGTGCGGCGCGCCGGCAGGCAGCGCGCCGAGACCGTGCAGCAACTCGTGCGTCGCAACCGAATCGGTCGGGACGCCCGGGCAGCCCGCGAGCCAGACGATGGCGTAGGCGGGGCCTGTCGCGAAGTCGCCGCCTCCGGTACCGCAGACGTCCTCCTGAACCGACGGGCCGTCGAAGTAGACGAGGTACTTCTTGTACCGGTTCCCTTCGCCTGCATTCGCGATCTCGGCCGAGACGCGGGCGAACGCGGAGCTTGCGCCGTTGTTCGCGTAGCTGGCAGCGGATCCGGAAAGCCGAACGAATGAGACGTCGAGACAGCTGGCTGCTCCGAAGGCCGCCTGATCCCAGCGCGGTACGCGCGTCGGATCCTGGCCCTGCCACCAGGCGACCATCGAGGCGATGTCATCGGCAAGCTGGCCGGCGCGCGTCGCGAACGAATCCGGGCTGTCGGAAGGCACGGCGACGATCGCATGCTCCTGCGGCCCGGTCACGAGGTCGATGCGGTCTGCGGCTGTCTCCGTACCGCCGCCGCACCAGCCGGCCGCGAGTGCGCCGGGGGAAAACCAGAGCGCAGCGATCACTGCCGCAACGACAGTCAGACGCTTTCTCATGGCGCGGCGCTGACCATCGGCGAGCGGATGGTAGCGCGGGATTTCGCGCTCAGCTAGCGCTCAGCCCCGGCCGAAACCTAGTCGGCGTGTCAGGGCGATGCTCGACTGATTCTCGGTACCCCGCCTCAGCCGCTGCAAGTTCTGGCGATGCAGATAGATCGTGACGCTGGAGGCGACGACCGCGAGAAGGACGACCGAGGCCGGGTACCCGAAGACCCACGAGCCAACGGGCAGCCAGACCCCGGTCAGGACCGAGGCGATCGACGCGTAGCCGAAGAGCGCAAAGAGGCTGAGCCAGAGGATCGCGCTCGTCCCGGCCGCGAGCGGGGCGAGCGCGAGGAAGACGCCGAAGCTCGTCGCAACGATCTTCCCGCCGCGTTGCCAGCGTAGGTAGAGCGGGCGCCAGTGACCCGCCATCGCCGCCGCGCCGGCCACGATCCCGACCGTGTGCGAGACGAAGAGCACGCCGAGCAGCGCAGGCACGAGACCCTTCGCGATGTCGAGCACCAGAACCGGCAGGCCGAGCCGCGCGTGGTAGATGCGCCACACGTTCGTGACGCCGATGTTGCCGCTCCCCTTCTGCTGCGTGCGGATGTCGTCGTGCTCGACGAGGAGCGGCAGCCAGTAGCCCCACGGGCACGAGCCGAGCAGGTAGCCGAGCACGATGATCGCCGCCGCGATCAAGCCTCTAGGACTTGATCCCGTACTTCTGAACCCAGTCGTTCACGACGTCGAAGTCGAGGTTCGCGAAGAACGCGTCGATGTAGGCGCCTCTGTCGGTGGCGAAGTCCACGAAGTACGCGTGCTCGTAGACGTCGAGGGCGACGAGCGGCGTCGCGTTCCACACTGGGAACGTGTTCTGCGCGTCACCGATGTAGTTGAACAGGCGACCTTCGTCCCAGTCGTAGGCCGTCCACGCCCAACCACGGCCGCCCAGGCCGGTCGCCTTCAGATCCGCCTTCCAGTCTGCGGCGGTCCCGAAGTCACGCTTGACGAGGTCGCCGAAGATGCCAGATGGCTCGCCGCCGGTGCCGCCGAGATGCTCGAAGTAGATCTCATGGTTCTTGATGCCGCCGATCGCGAAGGTCAGATCGACCTTGAGCGAGCGGAACTCCGAGTAGACCTGGTTTGCAGTACCGAGATCGACGCCGGCGAGCTTGCCCAGGATCTCGTTCCGCTTCGCGACATACCCCTGGTAGAGCTTGTAGTGCGCCTCGATCGTCTCGCGGGAGATGCCGTCGAGCTCGAGCAGGTCGGGCTTCAGCTCGCGGGGCGTGATCTCGTCGTGGTTGTAGGCAAGCGCCATGTCTCTCCTCAATTCTTTTGACTGCAAGCGTTCTTCGGGTGCGGCGCGGAGCATATCGTTGGTAGCACCGAACGAACCGAAGGAGACGGCATGCCGTACGAGCTTCCCCCGCTCCCCTATGCCTATGACGGGCTGGAGCCGACGATCGACGAGCAGACGATGAGGATCCACCACGACAAGCACCACCAGGCCTACGTCGACAATCTGAACAAGGCACTCGCCGGCACCGAGTGGGACGGTCGTCCCCTCGAGCAGGTGCTCGCGCTCCTCGACGAGTTGCCCGAGGACAAGCGCGCAGCCGTCCGCAACAACGGCGGCGGCCACGCGAACCACTCCCTCTTCTGGACGATCATGAAGCCCGGCGGTGGTGGCGATCCCTCAGGCGACCTGGCCGACGCGATCGCCGACACGTTCGGGGACGCAGACCAGCTGAAGGCTGCGATCAACGACGGCGGCGTCAAGCGGTTCGGCTCGGGCTGGACGTGGCTGACCTGGGACGGCACGGGCCTCGCGGTCGTCTCGACGCCGAACCAGGACACGCCGCTGATGACGGGAGACGTGCCGCTCCTCGGCATCGACGTCTGGGAGCACGCCTACTACCTCTCCTACCAGAACCGTCGTCCCGACTATCTCGCCGCGTGGTGGGACGTCGTTAGCTGGGACGAGGTCGGCCGCCGCTACGACGCGGCGCGCGCCAGCTGAAAGCCTGGGG
>JACDGR010000155.1 GCA_013821525.1 Actinomycetota bacterium | reverse complement strand
CAATCACTCGCCGGCAGACGACCGCTCGACGTCCACCTCGAAGCCTCTCTGACACCCCCGACACCCAAGCTAAACGAGCCCAAAACCCTGCCACTTTCGTGAAGCAGGACAGGTGCGGGTGACTGACCGAAGCGAAGAGCAGACCTCTGGGGCTTCACGGAGTCTGTCGCGCGGCTTGGCTCCTTGTGGGAGATGCGCGCCCCGCTGTCGCGCCCGCACCCGTTTGCTTGGGGCGGCTTGAGTGCCAGTCGCTGACGAGGCGGCGGTAGGCGATCTCGGCTTGGCGTGAGAGCTCGCGTTCGGCGTCGAAGACGGCCCTCGATTTGCCGCCGGCGATGCCCTTGCAGCCCTTCTGCGATGGTGCGCCGGCGAGCAGTTCGAGTTGGCGGATCTTGTTGCGGGTCATCGCCGGCCGCGCGTAGGCGTAGTCCTGCTCACGGGTGAGCAGGTGCCAGAAGAGCACGACGAGCTTGCGGGCGGTCGCCGTCGCTGCCACCTGCGGGCCGCGGCGGGCACGGATCCGTTCGAAGAACGCACGCAACGGGCCTGGGGTCTGCATCACCTTCCAAGCGACCTCGCCGAGCATGTGTCTGGCTTCGGAAGCGCCGGCTTTCGAGATCCGGCCGTGGTGGGCGGGGCCGCTGCCGGATTGACGGACCCGCGGGTCGAGGCCGAGGTAGCTGACGAGTTTCCCCGGCGAGGGGAAGCGCTCGATGTCACCGACCGAGGCCATGAAGGTCGCTGCGGTCTGGACGTTGACACCCGGGACGCTCATCAGCCGCAGCACCTCCGGCCAGGCGAGCGCCTGTTTGGCGATCTCCCGATCCAATGCAGCCACCTCGGCGTCAAGGAAATCGACCTGGCGCAGGCAACCATCGAGCGTCAATCGCTCGTCGACCGGCAGCTCCAGCTCCGCCAGCCAGCGACGGCCGCCCTTGCCGAAGCAGTCAGTGACCGGCGGGCGCTCGCAGAGGTTGCGCGCCAGCACCCCGTGCGCTTCGTTCTTGGCGCGCGTCCGGGCGCGCACGATCCGCTCGCGCCGGTTGGTCAGCCTCCGCAGCGCCCGCGTCCGCTCGTCAGGCGTCCAGACCTCAGCGAGCAGCCCCGAGACCAACAGCCTCGCCAGCATCCGCGCGTCGAGCCGATCGGTCTTCGCTTTCGCCTCGCTGATCGCCGACAGCTTCCGCGTGTTGGCGACCACGACTCGGACCCCTTGGGCCTGCAACACCGAGACGATCTTGTCGGTGCCGCTCGTCGCCTCGACCGCCACCAGGTCGCCAGCCGCCAAGCTCTGCGCGAACAGCTCAAGCGAGGCCACCCGGGTCGGAATCCGCCCCGCCGATCTGATCTCGCCGTCCTCGGCGATCGCGACCTCGCAGAAGTCGCGGTGCACATCCAGTCCAAAACCACGCACGTCCTATCTCCTTTCCTCGAGACCTGAAATGGGAGCGCGGCGGGACACACGACAACGACGGATTCGTGCTCTCAGCACAGCCGGGCAAGTCGCAGGGGCGGCCACGAACAACGTCGAGCTCGCAGCTCATCGGTTATATCGGCCTGCCCATCCGCGTCTCCCAACAAAGCCCCATCACCCGGAAGCACGATGCTCACGGCGGGACCGGACGACAGTTCCATCCCCCGACAACGCCTTCACCTACGTCAAAAACCGCTCACTACGCGAACTGCTCGCCCACCACGGGATCCGCCACCTCACGACCGAGCCCTACCGGCCACGCACCAACGGCAAAGTCGAGCGCTTCCACCAAACAATGAGCCGCGAATGGGCACACGGCGTCAGCTACCGCACACATCGACACCGCAACCAGGCCCTGCCACACTGGCTCAACCACTACAACCGGACACGACCACACAGCTCACCCGGAGACCGACCACCGATCAGCCGCGTTCACAACGTCCGTGGGTAGGACACCTAGCTACCCGAGGTTTCCTCAAGGGCCCGCCTGGATTCGAACCAGGGACCTACGAATTATGAGTTCGCTGCTCTAACCGCTGAGCTACGGGCCCGTACTCCCCCGATCCTAGAGACGGGTGCGGGCAGAGACCATCGCCAACCCAGGCAACCGACCCGGCGGGAGGGTGCCCCTCGTTACACTCGGCGGGGATGAAGGTCTTCCAGGCCGAACGGCACTTCCAGACGACCGGCGGCCTCCACGTGACCGACATCACCGACGAGGTCGCGGAGATCGTGAGCGAGTCGGGCGTCGTCGACGGCATCTGCTGTGTCTACTCCCCGCACACCACCTGCTGCGTGCGCGTCAACGAGTACGAGCGCGGCATGTTCGAGGACTTCGGTGCGCTCCTGCGCCGCCTCGTGCCCGACGAGACCTATTACGCGCACGACGACTGGGATCGCCGCACCGAGAACATCTGCGAAGAGGACAAGGAGCAGGCGAACGGCCACGCGCACTGCATGTCGATGATCCTCGGCTCGGCGGGCGAGTCGATTCCCGTCGGGGAAGGCGCGTTGTGTCTCGGCACCTGGCAGCGCGTGCTCTTCATCGAGCTCGACCGCTCGCGGCCCCGCCGCTGGCTCTGCAAGGTGGTCGGTTCGTAGGAGGCGCTACGCGGCCTTGAACGCAGCGATCTCGCGGCGTTCAGCGAGCCGCCGCAGCGCCTCTGCCTCGAGCTGCCGCACGCGCTCGCGCGTGATGCCGAGGATGCGTCCGATCTCCTCGAGCGACTTCGGCTCCTCGACCCCTGACAACCCGTAACGGAGATTCAGGATCTGCTGCTCGCGCTCACCGAGGTCGGCGACAGCAGCGTGCAACGCCTTCTCGGTCAGCTCGACTTCCACCTGCTCGTCGGGAGTCGCATCCGCACTCGCGAACAGATCCCCGAACGACGCCGAGTCGTCCTCGCCGACCGGCCGGTCGAGTGAGGCGACGGCGCGCGCCGCCGCGCGAACTTCTTTGACCTGCTTCATCGGAAGCTTCGCTTTCTCCGCGATCTCCTCGAGCGTCGGTGTGCGCTCGAGCGTCGCGACGAGCTCGCGCTCGGCACGCGAGATCTTCTGCTCGCGCTCGACGATGTGAACCGGGATGCGGATCGTCCGCGCCTTGTTCGCCACGCCGCGCTGCACCGCCTGCCGAATCCACCACGTCGCGTACGTCGAGAACTTGAATCCCTTACGCCAGTCGAACTTCTCCGCCGCGCGGATCAGGCCGATGATCCCCTCCTGGATCAGGTCGAGCAGCGTCAAGCCGTGGCCCTGGTACTTCTTGGCGATCGACACGACAAGCCGCAGGTTCGAGTTGACGAGCAGATCCTTCGCGCTCTTCTCGCCAGTCTCGATGCGCTTCGCGATCTCGACCTCCTGGGCGGCAGTCAGCAGCGGGTAACGACCGGCCTCGTTCAGGAACAGCTGCAGCGAGTCCGTGGTGGCCGCAGCCATCTGGGTGTTCGTATAGGTGACCGCCTCCTCGATCGCACGGGCGCAGTCATCGGTGACGTCGATGCCGTGCGTCTCGAGGCGCTCCAGCAGGGCCGTCATGTCCTCCTCTTCCAGCTCGAGCTTCTGCACGATCTCGTGCAGCTCCGTCATGTGGACGCAACCGTGCTCTTCGCCGTGCTCGACGAGGATTGAGATGGGATCAGCGCTCATGACGGTTTCAGTCCCCGAGACGGGCGGACTTATAACCCATAACGGACGAGCGGCCAAAAAGGTTTCCTTACCTCCGACAACCCGCTGATCCGACCAGCACGGCTTCGATACGATCCGCCGCCATGTGGTGGCTTTACATCCCGCTCGGCATCGTCGCGGCCGTCCTGGTGCTCTTCCTGCTCCTGATCGTCCTCGGGCGCTACAAGAACGGCGCGCTGCTGCGGCCCCTGATCGCCCGGCTCTCACGGATCGGGTTCATGCGGCGGTTCTTCACGAGCGTCAGCACGAAGGCGATCGAGCGACAGAACCCCGACCTGGCCGCCGCGATGAAGAAGATGAGCACCGCCGGCCCGAACCCGACGCCGCAGGCCGCCCAGAAGGCGCTCAGCCGCCTCTCCGGCGCCGAGCGCCGCGCGTACATGGAGGCAGTCCAGGAGCAGCAGGAGTCCTCACCGGAGCTCCTGAACCGTCAGAACCGCCGCAAGCTGCAGCAGCAGCAGACGCGTGGCAGCCGTCCGGGTGGCAGCAGCACGAGTGGCAGCAGCCGGCCCGGTAGCTCCGGGCGCAAGCGCAAGCGCCGCTAGGACACCCCCGGCTACTTCAGCAGGTCGGAGGCGCAAGGTTTGGACGCGCGGAGGTTCTGCGCGTTCGGTGGGCGGATGTCGACCTGCGTGCCGCTCTCGAGCGTTCAGCGGAGGCGCTCGCTGGCCGCCCGTCCCCTCGCGCCTGATGTGCTCATGGGCTGCGCGAGAGCTTCCGCTCCCTGCTGGCGATGCTTGAGGCAGCTGTTGCAGCTGGGGCTGCAAGACATGCGATGGAGGCGGCGGGAATCGAACCCGCGTCCGCGGACGCACCGGTATGAGCGTCTACAAGCATAGGTCGCAATTGCATTTCGCTCGACGGCCGGTTTGCGACCGACCTACCGACGAGCTAGCCCTCCTGAAGTGTCGCGCCTCCGACGAGTGGCTCTTCTTCGGCGCCGAGCCCGCTAGTTGATGCCGCTTCCGGGACGCGGGCTGGCCCGGGGCGACACGCTGGATTAAGTCGCTAGGACTTAAGCAGCGAGTGCGAGGTTGTGATCCGCACTTGCGTTTTGTTCCGGTTGTTTTAGGAGGCCGACCGGAGACCTCCGCTTGCAGCTCATCCGGAGAACCGACCACGTCGAAGCCATGGCGCCCCCCTATGTTTTCTTGCCCTCACAGTGTAGCCCGAGTACCCTGGAGATGCCTGCCCGCGACGTTGCGGCAGATCGGGCGATGCCGCCTCCTCGTTCCCCGAGACCGGAGGTGCCGCGTGAAAGTCCTGATCGCAGACGACGAAACGATTATCCGCCTGGATCTCCGCGGCGTTCTCGAGCGTGCCGGATATGAGGTCGCCGAGGCCCGCGACGGCGCCGAGGCGGTCGCACTCGCCCGCGAATGGAACCCCGATCTGGCGCTCCTCGACGTCAAGATGCCGGTGATCGACGGGATCGAGGCTGCCCGCCGGATCACCGCGACCCAGTCGGTTCCCGTCGTCCTCCTCACCGCGTACGCAGGCCCCGACATCGTCGCTCGCGCCGTGGGCGCGGGCGTCTTCGGCTACCTGGTGAAGCCGTTCCGCGAGTCGGAGATCGCCCCCGTGCTCGAGACCGCTTGGGCTCGGCACGCCGACTGGCTCGAGACCCGGCGGGAGCTCGGCCGCCGCATCGTGCCCGGCACGCAGACCGTCGACGTCGTCGTCGAGGGCACACGCCGCTACCCCCTGAGGATCTCGACGCGCGCCGACGGCCGGGTCGATGTCTCGCTCAACGAGGAGAGCTGACACCAGCCCGACCCCGCCCGGCTCGCGCCTAGCTGACGACCGCCGTCACCGGCGACGGCGCAACAGCGCTGCCGAACCGGTTCGTCGCCGTCACGTTCACGCGCACGGTCGTGCCGACGTCAGCGGCCGTCACCGCATAGGTCTGCGCGGTCGCACCCGCAACGTCGGCGCAGCTCGCGCCCGCTGCGTCGCAGTGCTGCCACTGATAGGCGTATGCCGTTCCCGCAGGATCCCACGTGCCCGATGCGGCACTCAGCGTCTGACCCTGCGCCGCACTACCGGTGATGCTCGGTGCGGCGAGGGCGACCGGCGTCAGCGCCGTCCCGATGTGCCCGGCGACCAGAGACTCGAGCTGCGCGGTCGCGGTGACGGGCTTCAGCCCCGCTTCGACGAGCAAACCGACGATCGCGTCGATGCGGAAATACGCCATGCTCAGATAGATGCGCCCGCCCTTCACCTTGATGCTGATCGGAAGCTCGAAGCTCTGGTCTCCGACCCTGCCTTTCTTGACCGCGCTGACAAGGACCGCGCTCGGCTTCAGCTTCAGCTGGCGCGCGAGTCCGGCAGCCACGGCGGTGCGGGCCAGCTTCAACCCGAGGCCCCGCTGCAGGTTCGTGACGATCGTCGTCGCTGTGGTCGGCGAGGCTGCGACGCGGGTTTAGGACTCGACGAACACGAGACCGCTGCTCGTCGGGGCGGCATAGGAGAATTCCCGCTGGTAGGCGGTGACGAATCCCGTTGCCTTCACCGACTTCTGCGAGATCAGCTTGGCGCCGGCGAGATCGGCGGATTGCAACGTCAACGTGCTTGCAATCGGCAGCGCCCCCGCTGCCGCGCCGGCGAAAGCCATCGCAGCTGCGACCACGGCGCCGAGCTTTACTGACCTATGTCTCATGCCTTGACTCCCTCGATGGACTAAAAGGTGGTGTCGGCCGCTCAGCGCCGCGACTTGAGCGCCCGCTCCATCTGGCGCTTGGCGTCACGGTCGGCAACGTCGCGGCGCTTGTCGCGCTGCTCCTTGCCGCGTGCGACTGCGAGCTCGACCTTGACCCGGCTGTCCTTGAAGTAGATCCGGGTCGGCACGAGGGTGAGCCCCTTCTCGCGCACCTGGCCGTAGAGCGAATCGATCTCCCGCCGGTGGAGCAGCAGCTTGCGTGGGCGCACCGGCTCGTGGTTCTCGCGGCCGCCCTGGTCGTAGATCGAGATCTCGAGGCCATGCAGCCACGCCTCGCCGTCCCTGACATCAGCGAAGGCCTGCGCCATCGTCGTCCGCCCGGCGCGCAGCGACTTCACCTCGGTGCCCGTGAGGACGATCCCGCACTCGACCCGCTCGAGCAGCTGGTACTCGTGGCGAGCCTTCCGATTCTCTGCGATCAGCTTCTCAGGCATAAGGGCAATGCGAGAGTAGCGTTGAGGGTCGGACCAGGGTGATGCCGGATAGCCCTGGCTCTCTGCCGTCGGCAAGGTCGAGACATGACACAACCACTCACACATACACCCCAGATCAAGCGCCTCGAGCGCACGGCGTCCGGCCGCGTCATCGCCGGCGTCTCCGGCGGACTGGGCCGCTACTTCGACCTCAACCCCGCCGTCTTCAGGCTTGGGTTCGTCGTCCTCACGCTGCTCGGCGGCGCGGGGATCCTCGTCTACCTGGCCGCCGTGCTCGTCATCCCCGACGAGAGCCGCGACCAGTCGATCGCGGCCGAGGTGCTCGCAGAGCGCCGCGACCGCCCCTGGCCGCTCGTCGGGCTCGGGCTCGTCGGCGTCGCCCTGCTCGTCCTGATCTCCCGCGGCGACCTCTGGCCGACCGCAGGAGCAGGCTGGGTCCCGATCATCGCCGGCGGGTTGATCCTGCTCTGGGCGAATCGCAGCCACCGTCGCGCACGACGGTGGCTGATTGCGACGACCGTCAGCGCCTTCCTCGTGATCGCAGCGGTCATCACGGGTGCCGCGGTCGCCTTCTCCTGGTTCGACGTCAGCCTGTCCGACGGCACCGGGGACCGGGTCTACACACCGACAACGGCAACGTCCATCAAACCCTCCTACACGCTCGGCATCGGAGACCTGCGCGTCGACCTCTCACAGTTGGATCGATCCACCCGAGCCCACGTGCACGCGAGCGTCGGGATCGGCGAACTGAAGCTGATCGTTCCGCGGGACGCAAAGGTGACCGTGAACGCACACGCAAAGGCGGGTGAGCTCTTCG
>JACDGR010000154.1 GCA_013821525.1 Actinomycetota bacterium | reverse complement strand
GTGCGAGAGCGAAGGCTCTCGCACCGCCTCCCGCGTCAGGCTCTCTGCTCGAGCACCGAGAGAATGTTCCCGGCAGGATCCTTGAACCAGGCGATCAGCGGACCGCCCCCGCAAAAGACGCCACGCTCGTCCTGCTCCATGCCGTCGTAGCGCTCGAACACGACACCCGTCTCGACCAGCGCGTCGACTGCGTGCGCGATGTCGGCGACAGGAAAGTTGAGCACCGTGAACGTCGCCGCGACGTGCTGCTCCCCCTTCGGGTAGACGAGCACGTGACCGCCGCCGCCGAGGTGCAACTCGAGCATGCCGTTCGCCTCGGCCACGTCCAGACCGAGCGTCTCGGCGTAAAACCGCTTCGCCGCAGCCACGTCGTCGACTGAGAACCCCGAGAAGGCGTGCGTGCCTTTCAGCAACGGAGTGCCTTCACCTGCCCCGTCATTCCGACGCAAGCGCGGGGGCGCCTGCGCTCTCCTCCGGTGCGTGCGCAGGGAGGCTGCGCATCACGAGCCCACCGAGTGCGGCCGCGCCGATCGCGAAGATAGCTCCGACGAGGAACGCAGCGTGGTAGCCGCCGACGAGCGCAGCCAGGTGCTCCTCCCCTGACGAGGTGAGCGTGTTCGTCCGCGCCACTGCCAGGCTGGCGAGCACCGCGAGGCCGAGCGCACCGCCCATCATGAACGCGGTGTTGACGATCCCTGAGGCGAGCCCTGACTCTTGCGGCTCGACCTCGCTCATCGCGGCGAGCAGCACGGGGTTGAACGCGATCCCCGCGCCGAAGCCGAGCAACACCATGCTCGGCAGCACGTCGACGACGAAGTGGCCGTCGACGGGCGCTCGGGCGAAGAGCGCCAGGCCGATCGCGGCGATCGTCAGCCCGACGACGAGCGGCGGCTTGATCCCGAACCGCAGCACGAGCTTTGCGGAAAAGCCGAGTGAGAGAGCGCCCATCACGAGGTTGCCGGGCAGGAAGGCCAATCCGACCTGCAGCGGGCTGTACCCGAGCACCAGCTGGAGGTAGAGCGCGGAGATGAAGAACCACGCGAACATGGCCGCCGACCATAGGATCCCGACGGTGCTCGCCGTCGCGAAGTTGCGCAGGCGAAAGAGCCGCAGCGGCATCAGAGGCGAGCGCACGTGGGACTCGATGAACAGGAAGACTGCGAGTAGCGCGACCGCGCCGGCGAGCAGCCCGATCGTCTGGGCCGAGCCCCAGCCGGCGTTCCCGCCGTTGACGATCGCATAGACCGCGAGCATCAGCGACGCGGTCACCGTGACCGCACCTGCGACGTCGAGTCGAGCGCCCTCGGGTGCGACGTGCGCGGTCGGCAGCAGCCGCAGCGAGAGCGCGCAGACGAGAACGCCGATTGGCAGGTTGACGAGGAAGATCCAGTGCCAGTTGATGGTGTCTGTGAGGACACCGCCGAGCAGCACGCCGATGCTGCCGCCGCCCGATGCAACGAATCCGAAGACGCCCATCGCCTTCGCACGGTCGGCCGGCTCGGTGAACAGGTTCATCATCAGCGACAGCGAGACCGCGGAGGCGACGGCGCCGCCGAGCCCCTGCACCGCACGCGCGGTCACGAGAAACGCTTGCGAGCTTGCAAGACCGCAGCACAGTGATGCGAGCGTGAAGAGCGTGATGCCCGCGAGAAAGAGACGGCGGTGACCGAATAGGTCGCCGAGGCGCCCGCCGAGGAGCAGGAAGCCACCGAAGGTCAGCAGGTAGGCGTTCACGACCCAGGCAAGCGAAGTCTCGGAGAATCCGAGGTCCTCGCGTATCGACGGCAGCGCCACGTTCACGATCGTCGTGTCGAGGACGATCATCAGGCTCCCGAGGCAGAGCACGGTCAGGGCCAGCCAGCGGGTTCGTTCGTCGATCCGGCTCTCGGGCATAGTGGTTTCCCCTTCCATTGTGTACAGTGTCCACAATAACAGATGCTGAAGCCGGAAACGCCGCACCGTACGACCTATCGCCACGGGGATCTCCCGCACGCGCTCCTCGAGGCGGGGCTGGCGCTGGCTCGCGACGGAGGGCCCGATGCCGTCGTCCTGCGGGAGGCGACGCGGCGCGCGGGTGTCGCGCCGAACGCCGCGTATCGGCACTTCGCGGACAGGCAGGCGCTGCTGCAAAGCGTGTGCGCTGCTGCCCAGGCCGCGCTCGCCGACGCGATCGAGGACGAGCTCGCCGCGCTGCCACCTACGCGCCCGGCGGCAAAGCGCGCTCGCGCGCGTCTCCGTGCAGTTGGCGCGGGCTACCTGCGTTTCGCGCAGGCCGAGCCCGGCCTCTTCCGCACGGCCTTCTCGGTGTCGGACGACCTGGACAGCTCAACCGATCCCGCACGGGCGGGCCGTGGCGGCCGAACGCCGTTCCAGCTGCTCGCGGACGCGCTCGACGAGCTCGTCGACGCGGGCGTCCTACTCGCAGCCCGCCGCCCCGGGGCCGAGTTCCTCGCCTGGTCGTCGGTGCATGGGCTCGGAATGCTGCTGATCGATGGACCCCTTCGCGCACTCACGCGCGAGCAGCGAGCAGCGATCACGTCGCGCCTGCTCGAGATGGTCGAGCAGGGTCTCTAGATCGGTGAGCCGAAGACCTCGCTCAGCAGGCGCACGAAGAGGCGCGCGTCGGCGTCGAAGGCAACCTCGCAGTTCGGCGGCTCGCGCGCGTGCGTCCGCGTATCGATCACCGTTCGGCCGAGCGTTCGCGTGCCGTGCGTCTCGACTCGCACATGGCACGGCTTGGTCGCGATCACCTCCGGCGCGACCAGGAACGCGGTGCAGAGGGCGTCGTGCACGGGTGCGGCAGCCGTCGCAGCAACGCGGTTCCCGGATCCGTATGCGTCGACCCGACGGCCGATGAACCGCGCAGCTGCCGTGCCCGCCGGCGTGTCGAGCGCCTCGAAGGCTTCGCAGTCCGCTTTCGTGACGAGCGCCTTGTGGGTCGCGTCCAGGGGCACGAGGGTCAGGCGCTCGATCCCTGCCGCGAAGACCATGTCAGCCGCCTCCGGGTCGGCCCAGATGTTGAACTCGGCCGAGGCCGTTTCGTTGCCCAGGTGATGGCCGCCGCCCATGATCACGACCTCGTGAACGGCGTCTGCGATCCGCGGCTCGAGCGCAAGCGCCGCGGCGATGTTGCTGAGCGGCCCGACCGGCACGAGCGTGATCGGCTCGGTCGTACCGAGCAGGGTCTCGATCAAGAACTCGACGGCGCCGGTCTCCTGCTTGACGCTCGTCGGCGCGGGGATCGGCAACTCGGTTCCGTGCATGTCCTCAGCCGAGTCACGCCGGAACGACTTGGGCGTCGGAAAGTCGAGGCGGACGAGCGGACGAGCGAGCCCTTCGAAGACGGGCACGTCCCGCCGTCCGATGAAGTCGAGCACGCGCAACGAGTTGTCGGTGCAGTGGTGCACCGGCACGTTGCCATTCACCGTCGTCACTGCAATCAGGTCGAGCTCGGGGTGCAGCGCCGCGAACATGATCGCGACTGCGTCGTCGGTGCCCGTGTCGACGTCGAGGATGACCTTCCGGCTCACGTGACCCGCAGCTTACGGATCACGCGGCCGGCGGTTCCCCGGGTGCGCGAGGTTGCGCGCGCACCGTACGAGCACGATCCAACGCGTCACGAAAGCGCCGCAATCGGATCACCATCGGGTTACTTGTCTGGACGGACGAAAGCCCGTCGATCACTGCCAGCAAGTCGATCGCAAGCTCGCGATCGCACGCGGCGACGGCAGTCGCCAGTTCGTCGTATCTCTCGTGCACTACCCGTCCCTTCGGCCGCAGGCTCAAGTCGGGTCCTCGCACGAGAAGCTAACGCGTTCCACCCCCAATTGCCAACTCGCCCTGTTTGGCCGCGGAATGGGAGGGCGACGACCGCGAACGGCCGTCGCCCTCGATCATCTATCTCCCTCTACGGCCGCGCGCGCCGAAGCCGCCGACCAGCAGAACGATCACGACGATGATCAGGATGAGCAGAAGAATGCTGAAAGCGCACCGCCTCTCTGTTGCGAGCGCCCAGCATGGCAGGCCTTGAGATCGCGCGCGGGATCAGGCGGGATCGACGACCCGGACGCTGCCGTCCCGGGAGACGATCAGCCGGCGCGGCAACTCGTCGTCCGCGAGAAACGGCGCGAGCACCTCGCGGGCGTAACCGATCGACGCAACCGCGGCGGGAGCCACGAACTCGACCATCGACCGCACCTTGCTCTCACCTCGTGTCAGCGTCACGAGATAGGACGCGTCGCAGTCGGCTCCCGGGGTCGGATCGACCGCGCGAGTCTCACCAACCACCCACTTATTCGAGGTTGCGGGCGGCGTCACGGCCCGCACGGTATCAACCCGCGAAGCGCTCGACCTCGGCCGCTGCGAGCTCCGACCAGCGCGCGGCGCGCGGGAGCGGCAGCGTACGGCCCCACGGTGCGCGCAACGCCAGGCCGTGCACGCCTCCCGGGATCAGCGTGTACTCACCGTGCGCACCGAGAGCGACTGCGCGGTCGAAGCCCCGCCGGGAGAGCTCCGGTGAGACGCCGGGCACCCCGGGCAGCGCCCGGTCGAGCGACCCGTGCAGCACACGTAGGCGCTTCCCCGCCAGCGCCTCGAGCGAAAGCCGCTCCGGAAACCAGGGCGCCAGGCCGAGGAGGCCTTCGACGGACGGCTCGTCGGCGGCGACCGACGAGACGGCGCCGCCCATCGAGAAGCCGATCAGCAGCGTGCGCTCCGCACCGACCGCTCTGATCGCCGCCCTGGCGTCCTCGATGCAGTCGGGTAGCTTCTGCCAGGACTTGATGCGGTAGCGAACCTCGGCGAAGCGGAGCTGTGGAAAACGAGGAGCGAGCTGCCCGACGAGCCACTCGAGCGTCGCGCTCCAGGTTCCCTCGACCGCGGCGCGCTGACCGCCGTTCAGGCAGACGACCGCGGGGCCGTTTATCGGCCCTTGCAGGCGCATTTCGGCTCCGGTCGCGAGGGAAGTCATCGCGGCCGAGGGTAGCGGTGCTACCTTGCCGCGGACGGAAGGCCAGTCGGGCCTCCGTGAGATCTGGCTTCTCGTTCCTCCTCCTAAGGCGATTCGAGTCTCTGCATCTCGAATCCCTTGCTCTACAAAGGAGTCGAACTCAATGTCACAGACGTTCCAGTCGCTGGGTGTCAGCGCGCCGCTCGTGCGCGCACTCGCCCAGCTGAAGATCCACAGTCCCTTCGCCGTCCAGGAGCTCGTGCTGCCGGACGCCCTCGCAGGCCGCGACGTGCTCACAGAGTCTCCGACGGGCTCGGGCAAGACCCTCGCCTTCGGGATTCCGCTCGTCGAGCGGACGAGCGCACAGAGCGGCCGTCCCGCGGCACTCGTGCTCGTTCCGACCCGCGAGCTCGCGACCCAGGTCGCCGCGGACATCCGCCCGCTGACGGCCGTCAAGGGCCTGAAGGTGACGGCGGTCTACGGCGGCACCTCGGTCAGCATGCAGGCGAAGAACGCCCGCTCGGCCAACATCTTGATCGCTACCCCCGGCCGGCTCAACGACCTGCTCGAGCGGCGGATGGTCTCGCTCGACAACGTGCGGGTGCTCGTCCTCGACGAGGCAGACCGGATGCTCGACATGGGCTTCCAGCCGCAGGTGAACAAGATCCTCTCGAAGGTGCCGAAGAATCGTCAGACGATGCTCTTCTCGGCGACGCTCGACGGCGCCGTCGCAGAGCTCGCCCGCAATTACACGAACGACGCCGCGCGCTTCCGCGCCGAGCTGCCGACCGAGCGCAAGACGGGAGAGATCGAGCACCACTTCCTGCCGGTCACGGTCGCCGACAAGCTGGAGCGCCTGGTCGAGCACCTGAACGCCGAGCGCGGCCTCGCTCTCGTCTTCGTGCGCACGAAGCACGGGGCCGACAAGCTCGTCAAGAAGCTCGCCCGGCTCGACGTACACGCGGCGGCGATGCACGGGAACATGTCGCAGAACCAGCGGGAGCGCTCGCTGGCGCGCTTCGAGTCCGGCAAGGTCTCGACGCTCGTCGCAACCGATGTGGCTGCACGCGGCCTGGACATCGACGACATCACCCACGTGATCAACTTCGACCCGCCGCACGGCCACGAGGACTACGTCCATCGCGTCGGCCGCACAGGTCGCGCTGGTCGCAGCGGCACGGGGCTCACGCTTGTGCTCCCAGAGCAGCAGGGCGACGTCTCGAAGATGGCAGGCGCCCTCGGACACGGCGATAGCTTCGCCGCCTCGGGCATGCGTGGAACTCCGACGGCCAAGCCGCAGGAGAAGCGCCAAGGGCGCAGCTACAACCGCCAGCGCCGCCGGCCGCGCTGAACGCATTCAGAGCTACCGGTTGACTTCCGCGGGTCGCGGTGATTGAACTGAGGAGCGTGCGCACACTGCTCCTCAGCTCGATCGCCGCGGCCGTCTGCGGCTTGCTCGCCCAGCACGCCTCCAGCCGTCCGTCGATCGTGTTCTGCCCCGGGAAGCAGGTCTCCGGCTCGTTTTCCGCCGTGCCCGGCAGCGCCGGGGCCGGGAACATCGTCTACGCGCTGCGGCTGAAGAATCACGGCGCGTCTGCGTGCACGCTGACCGGGTTGCCGGTCGTCAGCTTGCGCGGCCGTTACGGCAAGAAGCTCCCAACGAACGTCCGCTCCGCGCACCCCGGTCAGGCGACTGCGATGCTCGTCACCCTCGAGCCCGGCCGGTCGGCGACCGCGACGGCGCGCTTCTCCCCCGATGTACCCGGGCCAGGCGAGGGACACACCGGCCCCTGCGAGCCGACCGCCTACCGCCTCGTCGTGACCCCGAACGGCGGTGGGTCGACGAGCGTGCTGATCCGGCCGCGCACACCCGTGTGCGAGCACGGCCGGCTCTCGTTCTCGGTCTACACCGCGAGCTGACGGTCGCTCGCCGCGCGCAGGCCGAGCCGGCGGCCGAGGCCCGCGAGGCACAAGGCGATCGCCAACCCTTCGACGGCTCCACGCGTCAGCCCCTCGAAGGCCGAGTGCTCCGTCCACGTGCTGCCGGCCGCCATCAGTGCCGTCGCCCCGATCCCGATCGACGCGAGCACGGGGGTCGGCCACGACCAGTCGGGCGCGGCGATCTGCGTCAGCCGCTCGGCGCCTCGCAGCCGGCGCCGGGCCAGCAGGAGCGCAACGGACGAGAGAGCGGGTGCGGCGAACGCGGCCGCCGTGCGCCACGCCGAGAGCGAACCCGCCTCGCTGGCTGCCTGTACGGACTGCGCGAGGACGACGGCGCCACCCGCGGCCAGCGCCGTACCGACGCGGCGTTGCACGACGACAGCTGCTCCGGCGTCACCGGGCCGGCGCAACGAGGGCAGCAGCGCGAGCACGCCGCAGACCAGCGCTACCTGCCCACCGAGCACGATCGCGACGCTCGCGACGGCGTAGACGATGCCACCCGGGCGCCCCCCGGTCACTGTGAGCGACCCTGCGGTCAACGCGAGCGCACAGAACGCAACCAGCCGAGCCTGCCTTGTCGAAACGAGACGCAGCTCGGCCGCAAACCGCTCTGCAACGAGCTGCGGCGAGCCGAGCTCTGCCCTGGGGTCGCAAACGAGGTGGTCGGAGAACTCGAGCAGGATCCGAGCGCGCCGCGTGCGCGGCACCCCTGCCGCCCTGAGCGCCCGCTCGAGCTCGTCGAGGTAGCTCACGTCAGCAC
>JACDGR010000153.1 GCA_013821525.1 Actinomycetota bacterium | reverse complement strand
CCGCCACGCCGCTGCGGCGCTCGCCGTGGCGGAGCGCGCCGTCGCCGCGCTCGGGATCAACGACGGGCCCTCCTACACCCAGCTGCGGATCGGACGCGCTGGCCCGCAGGTGATCGAGGTCGCCGCGCGGCTCGGTGGCGGTCACGATGCGGAGCTCGTCCAGGCGGTGACCGGCGTCGACCTGAACGGGCTCGCGATCGACGCAGCCCTCGGCCGCGCCCGTGTGCCGCCCTCCCACGGGCCGCTGGTCGGCGGCGCGGTCACGCGCTTCCTCGTCGCTCCTGCAGGCGTGTTGCAGTCCGTCGTCGTGCCGGAGGGAATGCCGGGCGTGCAGCAGGTGCGTACCTACCGCGAGCCGGGGTTCGTCTTCACGCCGCTGCGGCGCGGCTCGGATCGCGCGGGTGCGATCCTCGCCGTCGGCGACTCGCGCGAGGAGGCCGTCGCGCGCGCGGACGCAGCCGCCGAGCGCGTACGCTTCCTGATCGCGGATGCCGGAGCTCTCGTCCAAGCGAACTGAGTTCCTCTCGTTTCAGCCTCCGGCGATCTCCGAGGCGGAGATCGAGGCCGTGTCGGAGACCCTCCGGTCGGGGTGGCTGACGACGGGCCCGCGCACCGCCGAGCTCGAAGCGCGGATGCGCGACTACCTGGAGGCCGAGCACGTGCTCGCCGTCTCCTCCTGCACCGCCGCGCTGCACCTCTCGCTCGTCGCGCTCGGGATCGGGCCTGGCGACGAGGTGATCACGACATCGCTGACGTGGCCCGCGACCGCGAACGTGATCGTCCACTGTGGCGCGACGCCCGTGTTCGCCGACATCCGCCCGGACACGTTGAACATCGACCCTGAGCGCGTGCGGACGCTCGTCAACGAGCGCACTAGGGCGATCGTCCCGGTCGACCTCTACGGGCAGCCGGCGGATCTCGACGAGCTCGTTGCGCTCGGGCTGCCGATCGTCGAGGACGCCGCGCACGCGGCGGAGTCGCGGTACCGGGGCCGCAAGATCGGAGCGATCTCCGACCTGACCTGCTTCTCGCTCTACGCGACGAAGAACATCGCGGCCGGCGAGGGCGGCCTGATCGCGACCGACCGGGACGACCTTGCTGCGGCGCTCGACGACCTGCGCGTGATGCGGCGCGGCCATGGATCGCTCTACGACATCGCCGTGCCGGGTTACAAGGCGAACCTCAGCGACGTCCTGTCGTCGATCGCCCTCGTGCAGCTCGACAAGGTGGAGGAGCACGCAGAGATCCGCACGCGTCAGGTTGCGATCTACGACGAGGGCCTCGCCGGTCTCGGCGGCCTCGAGGCGGTCGCCCGCGACACGCGCGACGTGCATGCGAACCATCTCTACGTCGTGCGCGTCACCTTCGCCGGCCGCGACGATGTGCAGCGGGCGCTGACCGACGAGAACATCGGCACGTCGATCCACTTCCTGCCGGTGCACCGGTTGAGCGCCTATCGCGACCGGCTCGCCCCTGGCCAGCCGGAGCTACCCGTCACCGATCAGGCGGGCGACGAGGTTCTCTCGCTGCCGCTTTCCCCCGCCCACAGCGACGACGACATCCGCGACGCGGTTGCCGCGATCCATCGCGTGCACGAGCGTCTGTCCTGATGAAGCACATCGTGCGCATTGGCGCGACGCTGCTCGTGACGGGCGCTGCGGTCGGTTACATCCTCTACAAGATCGACATCGGGAAGACGGCGGGCATCCTCGGCGATGCGAGCGTGCCGTGGGTACTCGCCTCCGCCGCCCTGACGCTCGTGACGGTGCCTCCCATGGCCTGGCGCTGGCAGCGCCTGCTCGCCGCGCGCGGCGTGCACGAGCGGCTCAGCTGGCTGACCCGCGCCTACTTCGTCTCCTATGCGGTCGGGCAGGTGCTGCCGACCTCGGTCGGCGGAGACGCATCGCGGATCTTCGAGACGGCTCGCCGCAACCCCGGCATGGGCACGCCCGTCACGGGCTCGGTGCTGCTCGAGCGCGCGCTCGGCGGTGCGGTCACGCTCGTGCTGGCAGGCGCCGGCTTTCTGCTCGCGATCGGCCGCTACTCGATCGGCGCGTACCTCTGGCCCGAGGGGATCTTCGTCGTCGGCACGATCTTTGCGGGAATCGTGTTCTTCTCACGAAGCGTTCGGCGCCGGCTCGGCTTCGCGCTGCCCTGGGCACGGCGGCTGCGTCTCGAGACGCCCGCACGCGCCGTCTATGACGGCATCCACGGCTACCGCGAGCACGTCGGGACGCTCGCGGTGGTGGTCGTCGTCACGACGGGGATGCAACTGCTGCGCATCCTTGCGATCTACTCGTCCGGCCGTGCGGTGGGCATCCACCTGTCGGTGTTGCCGTACATCGTGCTCGGCCCCTTGCTGTTCCTGGTGATGCTCGTGCCGTTCACGGTCAACGGCATCGGGGTGCGCGAGGCGTTTTTCGTCGACTTTCTCGGCAAGTTGCACGTCGATCCCGACAAGGCCTTCGCCTGCGGGTTCCTGTTCTTCGTGATGACCATCGTGCTTGCGCTGCCCGGCCTGGCGGTGATCCTGCGCGAGAACGTCTTCGGTCGCCGTCCGGCTTTGACCGGCGAGCGCAGTGGCTGACCTCGCCGTCGTCGTCGTCACGTGGAACGCTCTGCCCTGGCTCGAGCAATGCCTCGACTCCGTGCACGGGCACTCAACGATCGTCGTCGACAACGGCTCGACCGACGGCACGGTCGCCTTCGTGCGCGAGCGGTATCCCGACGTGCGGGTGATCGAGCAGGACAACCGTGGCATGGGCGGCGGCAACAACACCGGCATGCTCGCCGCGGACGGGCGCTACTTCTTTCTGCTCAACTCGGATGCGTGGGTGCTCGACGACGGGCTGGCGAAGCTTGTCGCGTTCGCGGACGCGCATCCCGAGGCTGCGATCGTGGGGCCGCGCCTCCTGAACACGGATGGCACGCTGCAGCGTTCGGTGCGCGGCGAGCCGACGTTGTGGCGCCTGGCGACGGAGTACCTGTTCATTCGCAAGCTCGCACCGCGCTCGAGCCGGCTGAACCCGCTCTACGTCGGTGGCTTCGGCCACGACGAGGTCAGAGAGGCCGACTGGCTCTTCGGCCCGGCGCTGCTCGTTCGCCGCGAGGCGGCCGACGCTGTCGGCCTCTTCGACGAGGAGTTCTTCATGTTCAGCGAGGAGGTCGACTGGATGACGCGCTTCCGTCGCGCCGGCTGGACTGTGCTCTTCTTCCCCGGCGCCGAGGTGGTGCACGTCGGCGGCGCCTCGCACGGCGGGAATCTCTACGTCGAGAACCTGCGCGGCCATCTTCGCTTCATCGACAAGCACCGCGGCCGCAAAGAGGCCGAGCGCGTTCGGCGCTTGCTGCTGCTCTCGCTTCGCCTGCGCGCGGCGCTGCTGCGGCGTGAGGAGTACCACGAGGGCGTGCGGTTCCTGCGCTCCGGGGACGCGCGGACGCTGCTCGAGAAGTGATCGTCTACCTGCGCCTCGCGTTCGGGACGGCCTGCGTGTTCGCACCCGGATGGGCCCTCGCGCGCGCGTTCGGTCAGCGATCGGCGTCGGCCATGCTCGCCTGGGCGCTGGCGTGCTCCTTTGTCGCGTGGACCGCAGTGTTCGCGCTGCACCGCTCGCTCCATCTCGCGGTGACGATTCTCGCCGTACTGCTCCTCCTCGGTCTCGCCGAATGGTGGGGGCGCCGTGGGCCGGATCGTGTGCAGGAGGACGGTTCCGGGCTCTGGGTCTGGCTCCTCGGGATCGTGCTCGGTTGGTCTCTCTGGCATGTCGAGGGCGCGGTGATCGGCGACGGGCTGTTTCACGAGGCCCGCGTGCGCAAGCTCGTCGACCTGACGAGCCTCCATCTGCGGAGCGTCGACGAGTTCAAGGATGGTGGCCTGCACCCCGGCTACGCCTTCCCGCTCTGGCACGAGCTGCTCGCCGTCGTCTCGTGGGCCTCGGGCGTCGACCCGGGGACCGTCGTGCGCCATGAGCCGTCCCTTCTCGCACCCCTCGCCTGCGTGCTCGCGTGGGAGTCGGGAGTTGCACTGTTCAGGTCGCGCGCTGCCGGGGCGAGCGTGCTCCTGCTGAGCCTTGCGGTCTTCTGCTTCGCACCGGGCCACGGCGGCTCCTACGCGACGCTCGCGCTGCCGGGGACGGCCGCGCGCCAGCTCCTCGTGCCGGCCGCGATCGTTCTCTTCTTCCGGTCGCAGGTCGCCGCCACCGCCGTGATCTTCGGCGCGCTTGCGCTCGTCCACCCGACCTACGCCCTGTTCCTGCTGATCCCGCTCGTTGCCTTCGCCGTGCTCAGCTCCTCCGAATGGCGCAGCTGGGGCGCGTCGCTGCTCGCCGCGATCGTCCCGACCGGCGCGGTGCTCGTGTGGTTGAAGCCGATCGTCGACGAGACGGTCTCGCACGACCCGTCGCCGGGCGAGCTCCTGCGGGCGCTCCGCCACTACGGGGACCAGCTCGTAGTCACGAACGACCACCACTACCGGCTGGCCCCCCAGGTCTTCGGTCGCAGCGGTGCAGTCGCGGTTGCGGCGCTCGTCTTGCTGCCGCTGCTCGGCGTGGCGCTGCGGCCCCGAAGCTGGGCTGCGTTTGCGCTAGGCGGCACGGTGGCCGTCCTGCTGCTCGTCGAGGTGCCGTGGTTGTTCGTGCACTTCTCCGACGCTGTGTCGCTGTCGCAGGCCCGCCGGGTTGCAGGCTTTGCGCCCCTCGTGTTCGCCCTGGCGGGCGCGTTCGCGCTGCTCGCCCGCTCGCTGCTCGTGCTCCCGCTCGCGCTCGTCGGCGGAATCGTGCTGCAGCTCGTGTGGCCGGGCGACTTCGACTATGGGTTACGGCACGGCGGGCCGGCGCTCGCCACCTGGATCGCACTCGCGGGTGGGTTGGTCGCGATCATCGCCGCTCTCGTGCGCCGCTCTGACTGGCGCGAGCACCACGGACGCGGTGCCGCGGCCGCCGCCCTGTTCGTTGCGCCGGTCTTCGTGCACGGTGCCTGGCACTGGAGCCCGCGCGTTCGCGCTGACCCGCTTGCGCTCTCGCCGCGGCTCGTGCAGCGGCTCCGCACCGTCGTGCCGGAGGGCGCGGTGGTGATCGCCCCGGTCGGCACGAGCTACCGCGTGACGGCCGACGCCCCGCTGTATGTCGTGGCGCTGCCGGTCGCCCACGTCGCCAACACGACGAAGAACCTGCCGTACGTCCGGCGCAAGGCAGTCCTGCACTGGAACCTGACGAACGATCCGCGCGTGGCGCGGCGCTACGGAGCCACCTGGGCGATCCGCGGCGGCCGCCTCTATCGTCTGACGCGATGAAGGTTCTCCTGGTGACGATGTACTTCCCGCCGTCCGGCGGCGGCGGCGTGCAACGGCCCCTGAAGTTCGCGACCCACCTGCCGGAGCTCGGGATCGAGACGCACGTGCTCGCCCCCGACGACTCGAAGTGGATCCACCGGGACGAGGATCTGCCCCCGCCGACCCTTGCGTGGGTGCACCGCGCGCGCTACCTCGGCCCGAAGGGCCGGAAGCCCGCCGAGGAGTTGCACGGCACGAAGGGGCTCGAGCGGGTCGGCGTCCAGGCGCGGCTCGCGGGGCGGCGTCTGCTCGTCCCGGACGAGAACGTCAGCTGGAACCTGACCGCGATCCCGGCTGCGATCCGGATCGCGCGTCGCGAGGGGATCGACGTCGTGTTCACGACCTCGCCGCCCTCTTCGGTGCATCTGATCGGCGCTGCGGTGAAGCGCGCGACCGGCGCCCGCTGGGTGGCGGACTTGCGCGACTCGGTCGTGGCGCATCCGCACCGCGACGCGGAGCGCTTGCTCGTGCGTGCGAAGGAGCAGGGCGAGCACGCGATCGCGAAGCTCGTCACCCGCTCGGCCGACGCGATCGTCGCTGTGTCCGAAGCGATCGCCGAGGAGATGCGCGAGCGCGACCCGAAGGGCCCGGTCGTGACGATCGCAAACGGGTCGGACTTCGACGACTTCGCCGGCCTCGAGCACCGGCCGTCCGACCGCTTCCGCATCACCCACGCGGGATCGTTCTTCGGCAAGCGCGACCCGCGTCCGTTCTTGACCGCCTTGCAGCAGGCGGGCCTCGACGACGTCGTCGCACGCTTTCTCGGCGACTTCCGCTCGACCGACCGCGAGTGGGCGCAGGAGCAAGGCCTCGGCGACCGGCTGGAGCTGATCCCGTACGCGCCGCGCCGCCGGTCGCTCGAGCTGCAACGCGACTCCGAGGTGCTGCTGCTCCTGATCCCCGACGCCGGCGGCCGTGGCAAGGGCGTGCTGAGCGGCAAGGTGTTCGAGTACCTCGCCGCCGAGCGTCCGATCCTGGCCCTGGTGCCCCCGGACGGGGCGGCCGCGGAGCTGATCCGCGACACGGACGCGGGCATTGTCGTCGCGCCGGAGGACATCGACGGCATCGCGACTGCGCTACAGGACCTGCACGGCCGCTGGCGTGCGGGAACGCTCGAGCGCGTCTCGCTCTCAGACCGGTGGCGCTCGAAGGTGTCCCGGCGCTCGCGCGTCGAGGATCTCGCGCACCTGCTCGAGGGTCTCGAATGACGCGGCTGACGAGCTTCCTGTTTCTCGCGAGCGTCTTCTGCGTCACCTTCGAGAAGGTGCACTGGAGCATCGCCGGCACGGTCTCGCTCGCCGACGTCCTGGCAATTCTCTTCCTCGTCTCGTTCGTGATCACGACGCGCCGCTGGGGCGTTCCGCGCACGACCGCGGTGCTGATCGGGTTCTTCGCCTGCTTCCTGCTCGTCTACCTCGCCGGCTACTTCGACCTGAGCGACTCCGACGCGTTGGGACAGTGGGGGAAGGGCTTGACGAAGTGGGTGATCCACTTCGCGTTCCTCGCCGCTGCCGTCGCGTGGCTCTCACGGCGCGGGCAGCGCTACTTCTGGCGCACGCTCGGGTGGTTCAGCGCAGGCATCGTCATCAATGCCGTCTACGGCGTGCTGCAACTGCTCGACGCACGCCGTGGCGGCAACCTCGACGCGTCCGTGCTCTCACCGATCACGGGCGGCGCGAGCCAGATCAACGTCTACGGCGCCATCAACGGCGCCAGCGTCTACCGCCCGAACGCAATGACCGGCGACCCGAACCACCTCGGGATCATGCTGATCGTTCCGCTGCTCGTCCTGACCCCGCTCTACCTGCGGCTCGAGAAGGGGAACCGTTGGCGTCGGTGGCTGATGCCGGCGATTGCATTCCTGTTCTTCGTCGAGGCTGCGACGCTCTCGCGCAGCGGCCTGCTCGGGCTCGGCGTGGGCGCGCTGATCCTGGCGGTTCCGTACCGGCGTCACCTGCGTCGGCCGGCGCTCCTCGTCCCGATCGGCGGCACGCTGCTCGTGCTGCTCGCGATCGTGCTCTCGCGGCGTAGCTTCTTCACGACGGTGCTGAAGTCGCGCGTGCAGACGAACGGCGGGTCGGAGAACGTCCACCTCTCGGTCTACGGGTTCATCCCGCACGTCCTGCACGTCGATCCGCTGTTCGGGCTCGGGCTGAACACGTTCTCCGTTTACTACGAGTTCGTCACCGGCAAGTCGAACTGGGGGCCGCACTCCTACTATGTCGCGCTGATCGTCGAGACGGGAGTCGTCGGCGCGGCGCTCTTCGCCGCGTTCATCTATTGGGTCTTTCGCCGACTCGGCGCCGCGCGCGCGCTCGGCCGGAGGCTCGCGGCAGCCCGCGACCCACTCGCCGCCCGCGTGCGCCCGCTCGCCTGGGGC
>JACDGR010000152.1 GCA_013821525.1 Actinomycetota bacterium | reverse complement strand
GCGCGGATCCGACCGATGGCCAGGCGTGACGGACGCTGGTTCGTCGCCGTTGCACGCCTGGTGCGCCGACGGCGCGTCGACGTCGTGGTGCTCGCCGGCGGGCTGCTCGTGCTCAGCCGCCGGTTGCACCCGTTGTTTCCCGGCGTGCTGCTGATCGTCACCGCGGCTGCCGTCTGGGGCGAGGTCGGCCACTACGACGCGCCGAAGCTCGGCACCTTTCACGCCGGCATCCCGCCGCTGACGACGCACCTGCCGCTGCGCGACCTGCCGCACTTGGTCGCGCCGGCCCTCGTGATCGCGCTGTTGGGCTTCGCCGAGGCGTCGTCGATCGCCAGGCGCTATGCGGCGCTCGACCGCACGCGTTGGGATGCCAACCGTGAATTCGTCTCCCAGGGCGCTGCGAACATCGCCGCGGGGATGTTCGGTGGCTTTCCGGTCGGCGCGTCGTTCTCGCGCAGTGCCCTGAACCGGCTGGCAGGCGCTCGTTCGAGCGCGAGCGCGCTCGTGACCGGACTCGCGGTGCTGGCGTTCCTGCCGCTCGGGTTCCTGCTCGCTCCGCTTCCGCGCGCTGTGCTGGCGATCACGGTGATCGTGGCGATCGTCCCACTGATGCGGCTCACGGAGGTCGTCGAGATCGTGCGGCTGTCTCGGCCGCAGGCGACTATCACCCTGACGGCGTTCGTTCTGACGCTGGCGTTTGCCCCGCATATCGAGAGGGCGATCCTGATCGCGATCGGCGTCTCGGTCGCGATCCATCTCTGGCGCGAGTTGCGTCTTGACATCGAGGTCGACCGCCACTCGCAATGCCTCGAGGCGAGCCCGCACGGGGTGCTCTGGTTCGGCAACGCCCGTGTGCTCGAAGACCGCGTGGTCGACTTGCTCGCCCGGAACCCCGACGCGACCGAGCTGGCGATCCGCCTCGACGGGCTCGGACGGATCGACCTCGCGGGCGCCTTCGCGTTGCGGACACTGCTCGGCGACGCGCGGCAGGCAGGGCTGACGGTGAGCGTCCTCGGCGCGCCGCAGCACGCGACCCGTGTCCTCGGTCGCGTGCTCGGCAACATGCCGCCGAAGCGGCCCAGCTGACTAGGACACTTCGGCGAGCACGCGATGCGTGAGCGCGTGCTCAATGACCGCGGTCGCTTCGGCGCGCTCGGCCTCGTCGAGTGCGAGCCTCGGGGGACGGCTGCGCCAGTCGCCGTGCCCGACGAGCTCCTGCGCGAGCTTGATCAGCTGCACAAGCTTCGGCTTGGTGTCGAGGCGGAGCAGGGGCAGGAACCAGTCGTAGAGGCGAGCCGCCTCCGCCCGGTTCCCGTCGCGCGCCAGCTCGAAGAGCGCGACCGATTCCTCCGGGAACGCGTTCACCAGCCCGGCGATCCAGCCGACGGCGCCGGCGGCGACGCCCTCAACGATCAGGTCGTCGACGCCGATGAGCACCTCTAGCCGCTCCCCGGCCAGGCGCTTCAGCTCCGTGACCCGCCGCACGTCGGTGCTCGACTCCTTCACGGCGACAAGGTTCGGATGCTCTGCAGCGAGCTCCGCGATCTGCTCCGGCGCGAAGTCGGTGCCGTAGGAGACCGGGTTGTTGTAGAGCATGCACGGCAGCGATGTCGCGGCGATTACCGCGGCGACGTGCGCTTTCGCCTCGCGCCAATGGGTCGGATACGCGTACGCCGGAAGGACCATTAGGCCGTTACAGCCGGCCTGCTCGGCCCCGCGTGCGAGCTCGACCGCGGCTGCGGTGGACAGAGCCGCGATGCCGGGAACCACCGCCGCGCGCGCGCCGACCGTGTCGACGCAGGTCTGGAAGGTCTCGACCTTCTCCTGGGCTGTGAGCGTTGCGCCTTCCCCGAGCGAGCCGCCCGGGACTACCCCAATGCAGCCCGCGTCGACGAGCCACGAGCAATGCTCGGCGAGTCGCGCGTGGTCGACTTCGAGGTCGGGGGTGAAGGGCGTCGTCAGTGCAGGGAGGACACCACGCCAGCTCGTCGGCATCAGGAACTCCAATCTGGCCAGGATCGCGACCGGGCCGGTTATCAGGAAAAAAGATGCATCTTTGTGGTGATAATATCTCTAGCAACTTATGATGTCTATCGTGAGGGCGGATTGCGGTCAAGGCGGAGGCGCCGGGTGCGGGCCGGCGTTGACGGGCGTCCGGAGCCCGCCTACGATGCCATTCCGAGAATGAGATTTTTTCGATTGGAAAATACATAAGATGTCGACTGCCCTCGCCGCCCCGCCTGCCGCAGAAGAGCTGCGCCACCGGCGTGAACGCCTGCTCGAGGAGCTGCCGCCTGACGCGCTCGTGCTCGTGCGCGGGGCCGTCCCCGACCTGGCCTCTCGACGTTTTCGGCAGAGCAATGAGCTCTACTTTCTCACCGGCCTGGAGGTGCCCGGCGCCTACTTGCTGCTCGACGGCCTCAAAGGACGCTCCTCCGTCTACCTCCCGCACCGAAGCGCGCCGCGCGAGCGGAGCGAGGGGCCGATCCTCGCGTGCGAGGATGTCGACCACGTGCTCGAGCTGACCGGAGTTGTCAGCGTCGCCGGCCCGGAGCAGCTCCCGCTCGACCTGGCGTCGATCCTTTTTCGCTCGAGCCGGCCGACGTTCGTGCCCTTTGCGCCCGCCGAGGGAGCGGCGACGAGCCGCGACTCTGCACTCGCAGCGGCGGCGTGGCAGGCCGCCGACCCGCTGTGTGCGATCGGCTCGGCCGAGGCGGCGCTGATCGACGGGCTCGCGCGCCAGTTCCCGCGCTGCGACGTCCGAGATCTCTCGCCGGTGCTCGACACGCTCCGTCTGCACAAGAGCCCGTACGAGCTCGAGCTGCTGCGCACCGCCGCCCGCATCTGCGGAGAGGCGACGCTCGAGGCGATGCGGTCGACCGCGGTCGGCGTGTACGAGTACGAGCTCGAAGCCGTCGCGAACTTCGTCTACCGCAAGAGCGGCGCGGCGGGGTCCGGGTACGAGGCGATCGTCGCCGGTGGGTCGAACGCGTGGCATGGTCACTACAACGCGAACGATGCGCCTCTTTGCGACGGCGATCTGGTGCTGATGGACTATGCGCCCGACTACCGCTACTACACGAGCGACATCGGCCGGATGTGGCCGGTCAACGGCCGCTACACCGAGGAGCAGCGTCAGCTCTACGGTTTCGTCCTCGCCTACCACCGAGAGCTGCTCGCGCGGATCCGGCCGGGCGCCACCGCCGCCAGGATCCTCGCGGAGGCGGCCGGCGCGATGCGCGACGCCCTCGCGCAGATGGAGTTCTCCAAGGACATCCATCGTGCCGCGTGCGAGCGCGCGCTGGACTTCCCCGGCCACCTCTCCCATCCGGTCGGCATGTCGGTGCACGACGTGGGCTCGTACGCAGAGTTCGAGTTCGAGCCGGGCCTCGTGTTCTCCGTGGATCCGATGATCTGGGTTCCCGAGGAGCAGCTGTACGTCCGCGTCGAGGACACAATCGCGGTCTCCGCCGACGGCGTCGAGAACCTGACCGGGTTCGTGGCGCTCGAAATGGACGACGTCGAGGCAGAAATGCGGGAGCCGGGTCTGCTCCAGTTGTGGGACGAGCGCGCGTGACCGCTAACGACCAGCGCGGGTCGCGTGTCGCCGTTCTCATCGAGCCGGCCCGCTTCGAGGTCCGTTCGGTCGGCGTGCCCGTTCCGGGCGACGACGAGGTGGTCGTCCGCGTCGACGAATGCGGCATCTGCGGGTCGGACCTCAAGATGTACGCGGGCACCCATGCGTTCATGCGGCCGCCGATCGTGATGGGACACGAGATCTCAGGCACCGTCGCGGCCGCCGGGGCGGCTGCCGGCTTCGAGCCGGGTGCGCCAGTGACAGTCTTCCCGCCGGTCGGCTGCGGATCGTGCTTCCACTGCCGCACCGGCCACGAACAGCTGTGTGCGTCGATGGAGTTCTTCGGAGGTCAACGGGCCGGCGGCCTCGCCGACTTCATCGTCGCCCCGCGCTCCCACGTGCTTCCGATCGCGTCCAGCGTGCCCGCGGAGCTGCGCGTCCTGATCGAGCCTCTGGCCGTGGCGGTGCACGGAGTCACGCGCGGGGCGCCGGAGCAGCACGAACGCGCCGTCGTGATCGGCGCCGGTGCGATCGGTCTCTTCACCGCCCTCGTGCTCCGTCGGTACGGGTTGGAGGACATCGTCGTCATCGAAGTCGATCCCCGCCGCCTGCGCCGCGCGCAGGAGCTCGGCTTCGTCGCGGTGGATGTGGGCGCGGAGGATCCCGTCGACGCGATTGCCCGCGTCATTCGTCCGGAGGGTGCGGATTGCGTGTTCGAATGCGCCGGATCGCAGCAGACGATCGCGACCGCACTTGCGATCACTCGCAAGGGCGGCCGCGCGGTCGTGGTCGGGAACGCACCTGCCACGATCGAGCTGGACGGCCTCGCCTTGCAGCGCGGCGACCGGTCGCTGATCGGCGTGCTGATGTACGACCTGGGCGATTTCCAGACGGCGATGGATTACCTTGCCGACGGTCTCCTCGAGGCGATCCCGATGGACGAGCTCGTGACGCGCTACGCCCTCGAGCGGATCGCCGATGCCTTCGCCGACGCGAAGAGCGGTGCGCTGCAGAGCCTCAAGGCTGTCGTCGAGCTGTGACGCTGGTCGAGACGTTCCGCGGCGCACGGATCATCGACGTCTCACCTGTGATCCGCCCCGGCATGCCGGTGTTCCCGGGACATCCGGCGCTCGAGATCGACGCGACTGCGCGAACGCACAGCCGTGACGGCTACTTCTTGCAGACGCTCGTGATCGGAGAGCATACGGGCGCGCACGCGGACGCTCCTGCGCACGCCGTTGCGTCGATGGCGGCGCAGACGATCGACTCGATCCCCGTGGAGCGATTTGTAGTCCCCTACCTGATCATTGACCTCGCGCCGCTAAGCCTGGCAGCGGGTGAATACGCGACGGCCGCCGACGTGCGAGCGGCGGAAGTGGCGACTGGGCACTCCCTCGAAGCCGGCGATGCCGCGTTGCTCGATTTCGGCTGGGAGGCTCACTACGACGAACCGGACGACTGGTGGGTGAGGAACGCGCCAGGTTTGGCGGAGGATGCGTGCGCCTACCTGCTCGGTTGTGGGGTCGGCCTCGTCGGTTCCGACACGGCAACGTGCGACATCGCCATGCGCGATGGGGCGATGCTCGCCGCCTACGGGCATTCCACATACTTCCTGCCCAATGGTATCCCGATCGTGGAGGGTCTAGCCGGGCTCGGAAGCGCGCCGCGCCGCGGCGTCTTCGTCGGAGCGCCGCTCAAGATCGCGGGAGGATCGGGAGCTCCGCTTCGTGCGCTGCTCATCAGCGAGGGGGAGCAATGAAGATTGTCGAAGCGCGTGTGATCGTCTGCTCGCCCGGCCGTAACTTCGTCACGCTCAAGATCACGACAGAGGACGGCTTGACCGGTATCGGCGACGCGACGATGAACGGCCGCGAGCTCGCGGTCGCGTCGTATTTGAGTGAGTACGTCTGCCCGCTGCTGCTCGGACGGGACGCCGGCCGAATCGAGGACATGTGGCAGTACCTGTACAAGGGCGCGTACTGGCGTGGCGGCCCGGTCGGTATGACCGCGATCTCGGCCGTTGACACGGCGCTGTGGGACATCAAGGCGAAGGCCGCCGGACTGCCGCTCTACCAGCTCCTCGGTGGACGAAGCCGCGACGGTGTCCTGGTCTACGGGCATGCCAACGGCAACACGGTGGAAGAGGTTCTCGAGTGGGTTCACTCCTACGTCGAGCGTGGCTACAAGGCGGTGCGCGTGCAGTTCGGTATCCCGGGGCTCTCGTCGACCTACGGTGTGGGGTCGGACAAGCTCTACTACGAGCCCGCAGATCGCGGCGCGTTCCCGGTCGAGAACAGCTGGTCGACGGAGCTGTACCTAAGGAGTGTTCCCGCGGCGATCGGCCGCGTGCGCGACGCGTTTCCCGATCTCCACCTGCTGCACGACGTTCACCATCGGCTGACGCCGATCGAGGCGGCAAAGCTCGGACAGCGGCTCGAGGAGCTCTCCCTCTTCTGGCTCGAGGATCCCGTGCCGGCCGAACTGCAGGAGGGCTTCCGGATCATCCGTAGCCATACGACTACGCCGATCGCCGTCGGCGAGGTCCTGCCGACGATCTGGGACCTTCGCACGCTGATCGGGGAGCAGCTGATCGATTACGTACGGACAAGCGTTCAGCGTGCGGGCGGGATCAGTCACTTGCGGAAGATCGCAAGCCTCGCCGAGCTGCACCACGTCCGCACCGGCTCTCACGGAGCCACTGACCTGTCGCCGGTGTGCATGGCGGCAGCCCTGCACTTTGACCTGTCGGTGCCGAACTTCGGCATCCAGGAGTACATGCCGCACACGCCTGAGACCGACGAAGTGTTCCCGCACTCCTATCGCTACTCCGACGGGTTCATGCACCCCGGCGAGGAGCCGGGTCTCGGAGTCGAGATCGACGAGGACGCGGCCGGGTGCTTCCCGTACCAGCGCGCGTACCTGCCTGTGAACAGGCTCCTCGACGGAACGATGCACAGCTGGTGAACCGCGACCAGGACCCCGTTGCCGGCGCTCGCGAGCTGTTTTCACTCCAAGGCCGCGTCGCCGTGGTCGTCGGCGCGAGTGGCGCGATCGGGCGAGCGTTCGCCTCGGCAGTGGGGTCGGCGGGGGCGTCGGTCGCCCTGGTTGGGCGCCGCGAGCAACCGCTCCGCGAAATCGCTGAGGAGCTTGTCGCAACCGGGGTCGACGCTGCGCCGTTTCCTGGAGACATGCTCGACCTCGCTGCGCTCCTTGCGGTGCGGGACGCGGTAAGCGCTCGCTGGGGGTCGATCGATCTGCTGCTGAACGCAGCAGGCGGAAACGTCCCGGCTGCGACCTTGGCCGACGGTGCATCCCCGTTCGAGCTCGAGCTCGACCCCTATCGCAAGGCGCAGGAGCTGAACCTGATTGGCCCGCTCGCCGCGATCAAGGTGTTCGGCCCAGCACTCGCCGTCAGCGAGTCCTCCGACCGTGCGATTGTCAACGTCTCGTCGATGGCGGCGCTTCAGGCATTGTCGCGCGTGGGTGGGTACGGCGCCGCGAAGGCGGCGCTCGAGAGCCTGACGCGGTCGCTCGCGGTCGAGCTGGCGCGCGGTGGCACAGGGATACGGGTGAACGCGATCGCGCCGGGCTTCTTCGTCGGCGAGCAGAACCGCAGCCTGCTGCTCGAGGCTGACGGATCGCTGACGGAGCGCGGTCGGCGCATCATCGACAAGACGCCGCTCGGCCGGTTCGGCGACCCGTTGGAGCTCGCGTCGACGGTGATCTGGCTCTGCTGCCCTGCGTCGAAGTTCGTGACAGGGGTCGTCGTCCCGGTCGACGGAGGTTTCAGTGCGTATTCGGGTGTGTGAGGCCGGCGAGCGAGCGGAGCTCGTCCCACAGCGCCTCAGGCACGTCGACGGCCAGCAGCTCGCTGTTGCGCGTCACCTCCGCGGGCGTGCGTGCGCCGACGACGATGCGGGAGGTCGCATCGTGCTGGAGTGGGAATTGAATCGCTGCCGCGGCCAGCGGGACGCGGTGACGCGTACAGGCCCGATCGAGGTCGCGGACGCGCGCCGCGACTTCGGCCGGGGCGTCGCCGTAGTTGAAGGTTGTGCCACCGGCGAGGATGCCGCTGTTGTAAACGCCGCCGACGATCAGCTCTATGCCGCGCGCGTACGCAAGCTCGAGCAGCTTCCCCTC
>JACDGR010000151.1 GCA_013821525.1 Actinomycetota bacterium | reverse complement strand
GCGCTGCTCGGCGCCGCAATTGCCGGTGGCGATGCGGCCCTGCTGCGCGACGCGTTCGACGATCGACTGCACGAGCAGTACCGCTCCGACAGCGCGCCGCTCCTGCGCGCGGTGCGCGCGCTCGATCAGGCCGGGATCGTCGGCGTCACCCTCTCAGGCTCGGGGCCCTCCGTCGTCGTCTGGGCAGAGCGAGGCGAAGCCGCAACTGTCGAAAGCGCACTCCGGGATTCGTTCCCCGACGACGTGCTGGTGCTCCCGCTGCGGGTGGCACAGAGAGGAGCTGGGATCGCATGAACGCCTACGGACCGTCCCATCCCGCAAAGAGACAGAGCGCCGCCCTCACCGACGGCGTCGATCGCGCACCGGCACGCGCGATGCTGAAAGGGGTTGGCTTCACCGACGCCGATCTCGCGAAGCCCTTGATCGGCGTCGCGTCGATGTGGATCGAGACGATGCCCTGCAACTTGAATCACCGCGTGCTTGCGAACTACGTCAAGCAAGGCATCCGGAGCGCCGGGGGCACGCCGCTCGAGTTCAACACGATCGCGGTCTCCGACGGGGTGACGATGGGGACGACGGGCATGCGCGCCTCGCTCGTCTCGCGCGAGGTGATCGCCGACTCGATCGAGCTCGTCTCGCGCGGTCACCTTTTCGACGGCATCGTCTGCATCGTCGGCTGCGACAAGACGATCCCTGCCGCGGTGATGGCGCTCGCGCGCCTCGATCTACCAGGCCTCGTTCTCTATTCCGGCTCGATCGCGCCCGGGCGTTACCGCGATCAGGACGTGACGATTCAGGACGTCTTCGAGGCGGTCGGCTCCCACGCGGCCGGGACGATGAGCGACGAGGAGGTGCACGCGCTCGAAGGAGTCGCGTGTCCCGGCGCCGGAGCGTGCGGTGGCCACTACACGGCAAACACGATGGCGACGGCGATCGATTTTCTCGGTGTCAGCGCCCCCGGACTGAACGAGGTTCCCGCAACGCATCCCGGCAAGCCGCAGGCGGCGGTCCGCGCCGGGGAGCTCGCGATGGAGCTCGTCGTGTCGGACACGCGTCCGTCCCAGGTGCTGACCCGCGCGGCGTTCGAGAACGCGATCACGGCCATCGCCGCCACAGGCGGCTCGACGAACGGGGTGCTGCACCTGCTGGCGATCGCTGCCGAGGCGGGGATCGAGCTGTCGATCGACGACTTCGACACGATCTCGGCCCGCACGCCGATCGTCGCGGACATCAAGCCCGGCGGCCGCTACGTCGCGACCGACCTGTTCCGCGCAGGGGGCGTCGCGCTCGTCGCGCGCGAGCTCGTCCGCGCGGGCGTCGTCAACGAGGATGTGACGGGCGTCGACGGCCGCACGTTGCGTCAGGTCGCCGACGGTGCGAATGAGCGCCCTGGTCAGGACGTCGTCGTCTCGTGGGACGCGCCACTGAAGACGAGCGGCGGTCTCGCGATCCTCCGTGGCAACCTCGCTCCCGAAGGCTGCGTCGTCAAGCTCGCAGGTCACGAGCGTCTCCACCACCGCGGGCCGGCGCGGGTCTTCGACTCGGAGGAGGCGTGCTTCGCCGCCGTCAAGGCGCGCGGCATCGCGCCCGGCGACGTCGTCGTGATCCGTTACGAGGGGCCTGCAGGCGGGCCTGGCATGCGCGAGATGCTGCACGTGACCGCGTCGCTCGTCGGTGAGGGGCTCGGCGACGAGGTTGCGCTGATCACCGACGGCCGCTTCAGCGGCGCCACGCACGGTCTGATGGTCGGGCACATCGCGCCCGAGGCATTTCGCGGCGGGCCGATCGCGCACCTGCGCGACGGTGACATCGTGGTGATCGACGTCGAGCGGCGCGAGTTGAACGTCGAGGTCGACCCTGCCGAGCTCGAGCGGCGGGCAGCCGAGTGGTCGCAGCCGGAGCCGCGCTACACCTCCGGTGTGTTCGCCAAATACGCAGCGAGCGTCGGCTCGGCGTCAGAGGGAGCGGTCACCCGGTGAGCGGGGGAAATGAGTCACGCGTCGAGCAGCCGCTTGATCGCGCGCGTTGCCTGCCCGATGCGCTGCTCGTTCTCGACGAGCGCAAACCGCACGTGTCCGTCACCGCCGTCGCCGAAGCCGATTCCCGGACTGACTGCGACACCCGCGTCGCGGGCGAGGCGCAGCGCGACCTCCAGCGAGCCGAGCTCACGGAAGCGCTCGGGCACCGGGGCCCAGACGAACATCGTCCCGCGCGGGCGCTCGACGGGCCAGCCTGCGCGAACGAGGCCGTCGCACAGCGCATTGCGCCGGCCGAGATAGATCTCGCACACCTCGGCCGGGTAGTCCTGTGCCTCGCGCAAGGTCACCGTCGCGGCGATCTGGATCGGCTGAAAGGTCCCGTAGTCGAGGTAGGACTTCAGCTTCGCGAGGGCGCCCACCACGTCGGCTCGGCCGAGGACGAAGCCGACGCGCCAGCCGGCCATCGAGAACGACTTCGTGAGGCTGTACAGCTCGACCGCGCACGTCTCCGCTCCTGCAGCGGCGAGCGCGGAGGGCGGCCGGTGGCCGTCGAAGGCGACGTCTGCGTACGCGAAGTCGTGCACGAGCAGGAACTCGTGCTCGCGCGCGAGGTCGACGAGCCGTTGCATGTCCTCGGCAGTCGCGACCGCGGTCGTCGGGTTGTGCGGGAACGAGACGATCACGACCCGCGGTCGGCTCGCGCGCACGGCCGCTTCGATCGCATCGACGCCACCCTCCGCAGGGGGCGTGACGAGCGTCGCCCCGGCCAGCCGCGGCGCCACGCGATGGATCGGGTACGCGGGGGTTGGAACGACGACCGTGTCGCCGTGCTCGACCAGTACCCACATCAGATGGGCGAGGCCCTCCTTGGCGCCGATCGTGCTCGCCACCTGCGTCTCGGGGTCGAGCTCGACGCCGAACCGACGCGCGTAGTGCTCGGTGACCGCACGGCGCAGCTGCTCGATCCCGCGGCTCGCGGAGTACCGGTGGTTCGCGGGCTTGAGCGCAGCCTCGCGCAGCTTCTCGACTGCAACGGCCGGCGAGGGGATGTCGGGGTTGCCGAAGCCGAGGTCGATCACGTCGCGACCTTCGCGCCGCAGCTCGCGCTTCAACTGGTCGACGGTTGCGAAGACGTACGGCGGCAGGTCATCGATGCGGCGAAACTTCATTTGCAAAAGTATTGTAGGAGCTTCGATGGCCGCTGATCTGATTGCCTGCCTGCCCGGCGACGGGATCGGCCCCGAGGTGCTCGAGCAGGCAGTCCGAGTGCTCGGGCAACTGCCGATCGACGCCAAGGTCGTTCAGCTGCCGTTCGGCGGAGCCGCGATCGACGAGCACGGTGACCCGCTCCCGGCCCAGACGCTCGCGGCGTGTCGCGAAGCTCGTGCCGTCCTGCTCGGCGCGGTCGGCGGCCCGCGCTGGGATGGTTCCGCCGTCCGTCCTGAAGCGGGCCTGCTCGGGTTGCGCAAGGAACTCGACGTCTACGCGAACCTGCGGCCCGCGACCCGGGGCGCGATCGACCTTCTGATCGTGCGCGAGCTCGTCGGGGGACTGTATTTCGGCGCCCGCGGGGTGCGCGAGGACGGCACCGTCTTCGACACGCTCGAGTATCACCCGACCGAGATCGAGCGCGTCGTCCGCCGGGGGTTCGAGCTTGCCGCCTCGCGGCGCGGCTCACTCGTCTCGGTCGACAAGGCCAACGTGCTCGACACCTCGCGACTCTGGCGGCGCATCGTCGAGACGGTCGCGCCCGAGTTTCCGCAGGTCGAGCTGCGGCACGCGCTGGTCGACAGCTTTGCGATGGAGCTGGTCTCGTCACCCGAGCGCATCGATGTCGCGGTGAGCGAGAACATGTTCGGCGACATCCTCTCGGACGTCGCGGCGGCCGTCACCGGCGGGCTCGGCGTCGCAGCCTCGGCCAGCCTCGGCGATCGTGGCCCGGGCATCTTCGAGCCGGTGCACGGGTCGGCGCCGGACATCGCCGGTACCGGCCGCGCAAACCCCACGGCGATGCTGCGCTCGGTCGCGCTGATGCTCGAGCATTCCTTCGGCCGCTCCGACCTCGCGGCGCAGGTCACTGCCGCGGTCGAGAGCGCGCTCGTCACTCACCCGACGCCCGATCTCGGCGGAACCGCGACGACTGCGACGTTCGGCGACGCGGTGCTGTCTTCGCTCGCAGGGCAACCCGCGGGCAAGGAGGACGCATGGACACCGGCGCTCAACTGACCGTCGGCTATCCCGGGCCTCGCGGCAGCCATACCGGCGTCGCGGCCACGGCGCTCGTTCCCGACGCGTCGGAATCGATCAGCCTGCCGAGCTTCACCGCGGTGATCGACGCTGCTGCCTCGGCGGAGGTAACGCTCGGCGTGCTTCCGATCGAGAGCTCGCTGGTCGGACCGATCGCCGAGACGCACGATCTGCTCTTCCGCGCACCGCTCTCGATCGTGCGCGAGGTGACGCTGCCGATTCGCCATAGCATCGTCGGCCTCTCCGGGGCGACGGTCGACCGCGCCACGTCGGTTCGGTCGCATCCCGCTGCGTTCGACCAGTGCCGCCGCCTGCTCGGTAACTGGCACGTCAGCTGTGTGCCCGCAGCGACGACCGCGGACGCTGCACGCCTCGTGGCCGAGAGCGGCGACCCCGCACAGGTCGCGATCGCGAGCGCCGAAGCAGCTGCGGCTTACTCGCTCGAGGTGCTCGTCGACGACGTTGGCGACACGACGGCCTTCACCCGGTTCGTGGCGCTTGCGCCGTACACGCAGGTTGCCGGGGGCGTGGGGTGGCGCACCGCACTGTCATTCGTCACCGACCACCGGCCGGGTGCGCTGTTCCGCGCGCTCGGCCCGCTCTCTCGCAACGGTGTCAATCTCGTCCAGCTTGTCTCGCGCCCGCTACCGAACTCGCCCTGGCGGTACCGGTTCGACGTGGTGCTCGACGGCCACGTGTTCGACCCGTCCGTGCGGCCGGCACTGCTCGAGCTCGCCGGCCTGACCCGCGAGCTACGCCTCTTCGGCTCCTACGCGGCGGAGCGGACGCGGTGAGCGCACGCACGCTCTTCCGGAAGGTGTGGGACTCGCATCTCGTAGCCGACGGTCGCGATGCGCCGTCCCTGCTCTACGTCGACCTCCACCTCGTGCACGAGGTGACGAGCCCGCAAGCCTTCGACGGCCTGCGACAGGCCGGCCGCCCCGTGCGCCGACCCGACCTGACCGTGGCGACCATGGATCACAACGTCCCGACTCTCGACGGGCCGATCACGGACGACCTCGCGCGTGCACAGCTCGACGCGCTGCAGGCCAACTGCGACGATTTCGGCGTCCAGCTCTACGCGACGGGCAGCGGCCGCGAGGGCATCGTGCACGTGATCGGCCCGGAGCTCGGATTGACGCAGCCGGGTATGACGATCGTCTGCGGCGACAGCCACACCTCGACGCACGGCGCCTTTGGCGCGCTCGCCTTCGGCATCGGCACCTCCGAGGTCGAGCACGTCCTCGCGACCCAGACGCTGCCGCAGGCGTTGCCGCGCACGATGCAGGTCGAGTTTGCAGGTGCGCTGCCGTTCGGCCTGACCGCCAAGGACATGGTGCTTGCCGCCATCGGGCAGCTCGGCGTCTCCGGCGGCCGTGGCCACGTGCTCGAGTACACCGGCGAGGCGGTTCGTGCCCAGACGATGGAGGGCCGCATGACGATCTGCAACATGTCGATCGAAGCGGGAGCGAGGGCAGGGCTCGTCGCACCCGACGATGTCACCTTCGCGTACCTCGAGGGTCGTCCCGGAGCTCCGTCGGGTGCGGAATGGGAACGCGCGCTCGAGAGCTGGCGCCTTCTGCGCACCGACGAGGGCGCGTCCTACGACGCGACGGCCGTCGTCGACGTCTCCGCGCTCAAGCCGCAGGTCACCTGGGGAACGAACCCAGGGATGGTCCTGCCCGTCGACGGCGTCGTCCCGCATCCTGGCGAGTTCTCCGATCCCGAGCAGCGCGAGGCGGTCGAACGGGCGCTTCGCTACATGGACCTTGCCCCGGGGACGCCGCTCGTCGACGTTCGCATCGACAAGGTGTTCATCGGCTCGTGCACGAATGCTCGCATCGAGGATCTGCGTGCGGCCGCGGCCGTCGTCTCCGGGCGGCGCGTTGCATCAGGCGTCACCGCGATCGTCGTGCCCGGCTCCGCGCAGGTGAAGCGGCAGGCCGAGGACGAGGGGCTGCGCGACGTGTTCGAGTCGGCCGGCTTCGAGTGGCGCCGCGCGGGCTGCTCGATGTGCCTCGGCATGAACCCCGATGTGCTCTCACCCGGCGAGCGCTGCGCCTCGACCTCGAACCGCAACTTCGAAGGCCGTCAGGGTGCAGGCGGGCGCACCCACCTCCTCAGCCCCGCGATGGCCGCAGCCGCGGCGCTCACCGGGCGCTTCGCCGACGTGCGGGAGCTCGCGTGAGACCGCTGCCCAGCGTCACCGGCAGTGCGGCGGTGCTCGACCGCGCCGACATCGACACCGACCAGATCATTCCGAAGCAGTTCCTGAAGCGCATCGAGCGCACGGGCTACGGCCAGTTTCTGTTCTTCGACTGGATGAAGGACGCGGCATTCGAGCTCCATCGCTACCCGGGCGCGTCGATCCTGATCGCAGGCCCGAACTTCGGCTGCGGCTCCTCGCGCGAGCATGCGGCCTGGGCGCTCGAGGATTACGGGTTCGACGTCGTGATCGCACCATCGTTCGGCGACATCTTCCGCACGAACGCCGTCAACTCCGGCCTCGCCCCGATCGCCGTTCCCGCCGATGTGATCGCGCGCCTGCGCGAGCCGCTTGCGGCTCGCAACGAGCTGACGGTCGATCTCGAGGCGCTGACGATCTCGCATCCGGACGGTCTGCAGTTGCAATTCGAGCTTGACGCCTACACGCAGGAGACGCTCGTTCATGGCCTCGACGACATCGCCCGCACGCTGCGCCGCGAGCCCGAGATCGCCGAGTACGAAGCGTCCTACACGGCCCGCTTCGACACTCGGCTCCTTTCGGCGTAGGCGTGGGGAGCGATCAGCTCGACGGGATGCGCACGCTGCTGGAAGCGCCGGCTCCAGCCGTCTTGACGACCTATCGGCGTGACGGAAGCGCGCTCGTCTCCCCCGTGTGGTTTCGCTGGCACGACGGCGTGTTCGAGGTCGTGATTGCCGAGGGCGACGTCAAGCTTCGCCAGCTCGCGCGCGACCCACGCTGCGCGCTGGTCGTCTTCGAGTCGGTACGGCCGTTTCGCGGTGTGGAAATCCGTGGTGTCGCCGAGCTCGTCGTCTGCGACGTTGGGCCGGTGCGGGCCGAGATCGCAGGCCGTTACCTTGGGCGTGCGGATGGCGCCCGCTTCGCGGCCGAGCGCGCTGCGAAGCCCGGCGTCCTGCTGCGGCTTGCGGCTACGAACCCGCGCAGCTGGGATCTCTCGGCCATCCTCCCGGACTGAATTACCGGGCGTGTCTCGGCGCAGCGTACGCTGGGGCCGTGCACGCCCTCGCGCTCCTGCTCTCCTCTGTAGCGCTGCTGACACCGCTGCAGAAGGCGCAGCTGATGGTCGTCACGACCGAGCGGCCCGGGATCTTCACCGGTGCCGCGCACATCCGCTTCGCCGATCAGGAAGGTGGCCTGGTCAAGGCATTCCCCGACCTGCCTCCGTGGCGTGCGGCAGACGTTTACTCGACGGCAGCACAGGCGCGGGCCGCCGGTCGTACCACGCTGGCGGCTCTCCGCTCTGTGCACGTCGACCTCGACTTCGCGCCGGTGCTCGATGCCCCGGACGGTCCCCTTGGC
>JACDGR010000150.1 GCA_013821525.1 Actinomycetota bacterium | reverse complement strand
GGCCTGGGCCGCGCGGGCCGCGCGGACCGCCGGGGCGTTTGGCGCGTTCTGGGACCCGGCCGCCGGGGCCTACAGCGACACGGTCACAGACCGCACGACCCATCCGCAGGACGGCAACTCGTTCGCCGTGCTGGCCCGGATCCCTCAGACGTCCCAGGCGGTCTCGGCGCTCGCCTACCTGAACAACCACAACCAGCGCGACTACGGCAACACGATCTCGGACTCGGCGAGCTGGGATGACCCGGCGTGGGGATCGCAGAGCGCCGAGCGCGTCTACCCCTTCATGTCGTACTACGAGCTTCTCGCCCGGTTCGAGACCGGGCTCGACGACTCGGCCTTCTATCTGATCCGGCGCGAGTGGGGCTACATGCTGCGAGTCGGCCCCGGCACGATGTGGGAGACGATCGGCCCCTTCGGCGGCCGGCCGACCGACCGTATCCCTTCCTTCGACGCAGGCTGGTCGAGCGGGGCAGCACCCGCCCTGACGGAATACGTGCTCGGCATCCGACCCACTTCGCCCGGCTTCGCGACCTTCACCGTCACTCCTCATCCCGGCGACTTGCTCTGGGCGAAAGGCAGCGTCTCGACCCCCCACGGCGAGCTCAGGGTCCGTTGGGAGCTCGTCGATGGCGCACCCCGCGTGACCGTCGAGGCGCCCGCAGGCGAGACCTGGGAGAACGCGCCGGGCCTCACGCCCAAGGCCGCCGGCGTGCGAGTCGAACTCGGGCACGGCTACTCCTATCTGCACCCGGCGAGCGCCGCGAGCCGCGTGTCCTGCTCGGCTGCACGACCGCACGGCACACGGATCGTTCTCACTGCAGCGCGCTGGCGGCTCGCGGTCTGCTTCTCCGGCAAGCGGCTCGCGCGGGAGGCCCTGCACGGGCGCTTCGGCGGGGTGGTCGGGTACCTCTGCGTCGGCGACCGGCGACGGGTCGGCTCGCTCGCGCAGTGCCGCTGAGTGCGGGCGAGAGGAATCGAACCTCCAAGGACCGAAGTCCACCGGGACCTAAACCCGGCGCGTCTGCCAGTTCCGCCACGCCCGCGCGTGTGCACGACAGCGTAACGCCGGGATACCGACTAGCGGTCGAGCGGGCGCGCCGCGAGCGCGCCGACCGGGGCGCCGGTCGAAGCGGCGGGATGATGCGTGGACCACGCGACGAGGAACAGGGGCGTAACGATCGAGAGGCGACGCATCACCGACTACGACAGCCGCGCAGATCGTTTGTTGTTGGCGTGTCGTTTACTTCGGAGGTGGCCCCGGGTGGAATCGAACCACCGCACGGAGCTTCGAAGGCTCCCGCTCTGTCCGCTGAGCTACGGGGCCGAGCGGCGACCCGAAGGGTACAGCGACGACAGGAAGCTGCCAGGACGCGGGCCGCCTCAACGGCTGAGACAACTCACGTCCTGGCGCACGAAGGGTGGCGGACGGGACTCGAACCCGCGACCACCGGGACCACAACCCGGGGCTCTACCAACTGAGCTACCGCCACCAAGCGACGCTCATTCTACCGCCGCCCATCGGCTCTGAAGGGACGGCGGGGCGAGGAGAGCGCCGCGCCGCTTCAGCTGGCCGACTCTGCCGCCTCGCGCTGCTCTGCGTGCACGCCTTCGGCGAACTCCTCGATCATCTTCGCGTTGAACGCCGGGATGTCATCCGGCTTGCGGCTCGTAACGAGCCCGTGGTCGACGACGACCTGCTCGTCGACCCAGCTTCCGCCCGCGTTCTCGATGTCCGTCCGGAGCGTCGGCCACGACGTCAGCCTCCGGTCACGCACGACCCCCGCTTCGATCAGCACCCATGGTGCATGACAAATCGCAGCTACCGGCTTGCCCTGGTCGAAGAACGAACGCACGAACGCGACCATGTTCTCGTCACCGCGCAGCTGGTCGGGATTGCCGACACCGCCGGGGATCATCAGGGCATCGTAGTCGGCGGCGTCTACCTCCTCGACCGTCTTGTCAACCGTGTACTTGGCAGCGGGCTCGAAGTGCTCGAACCCCTGGATCTCACCCGGCCGCAACGAGATCAGATGCGTTTCTGCACCCGCGTCGTCGAGCGCCTTGCGTGGTTCCACGAGCTCGGCCTCCTCGACCATGTCGGCCGCGATGACCGCGATCTTCTTGCCGTCTAGTCTCTGTGCCATGTGACTCCTCCTCGGACTGGTGTCAGCGAGGGATAGCCAGATCACAGGTCGAGGAAACGCGGCTCGCCCGCACGGGGGACAACGCTCACGAACCTCGCGTCGCGGGCCCGTCCCAGGCGTGGGCTGGTCGGGGAGGCAAGAAGAGCTGCGAGCAAGCTCGGTAGCCCGGTGAGCAGGATCGCGGTGATCGCAGCCGGAGCGCCGCCGAGAAGAAAGAATGTCCCCCCTGCGAGTCCGAGGCGGACTGGAGCGCTCATGTCTGGCTCCAATTCGACAATGGCATCACACGCTCTCCTTCGGCAAATCGGGCGGGATCCTCTAGCCAAACCCGAGAATCGCGCTACCGTCAGAGAGGAGCGTCGTTAGGGGCGGCGCCTCGAGAGGACAAGCGGCAGGGGACAAAGGGAGAGCAGATGATCCGTGAGCACTGGCGGGAAGCCGGGTTCTGGCGTTGGTGGTGGCAGGCGCAGGCTCCCCGTGAGGCGAAGGCGCTCGGCGCCTTGTTGTTCATCGTTCTCGTGCTCGGCGGGGGGTACATCGCCGCCGATCGGCTCGCTCGCGCGAACGCCGCTCCTTCCCAGACCGACGCGTACACGTTCGAGACGACCGTGCAGAAGCTCGTGACCGTCCGCGAGCACGGGAAGACCGTCGTCAAACGCGTCCCGGTGATCCGGCGGGTCTTCCTCCGGCCCAGCACCGCGTACCAAACGGTGCGCGACACCCAGGTGATCACGACTCCGGGCAGCGTGCGCGTCGTCCAGCGGAGGGTCGTGCGGCTCGTCCCGGTCGTCAAGCGGCGGGTCGTGACCGTGAACGGCAAGACGCGGACGCTCGTCGAGACGCGCCTCGTCCCGACGACGACGGTTCGAACCCAGACACAGACACAGACCCAAACGCAGACCCAGACCGCCGTGATCACGGACTCGCGCACGGTGGTCAACGAGAACACCGTCACGGTCGTCAACACCCGCACGGAAACCGTTCCGGTGACTGTCACGAATAACGAGACGGTCACGCGCACTCTGCCGGCCGAGACGATCACGCGAACTCTGCCGGCCGAGACGATCACCCAGACGGTCTTGCAGACCGTCACAGAGACCGTGGTCGAAACGGTGACGCTGCCGGCCGGCTAGCGGTTCCAGGGTGCGCGCTCCGGCGCCAGCCGCCTGCGTGCTCGCACCAGAGGTGCGCCCGGGAGGATTCGAACCTCCGACCAACGGCTTAGAAGGCCGTCGCTCTGTCCACTGAGCTACGGGCGCCCGACCCGGAGCGTAGCCGGGGGATCACGGCCGCTAGTGCCGGACGCCGAAGTCGGTGGTGATGATGGTGACCGGCTGATCGTGGAAAGCACCGGGTCCTGCCGCGAGGTGCACAGCGGAGATGCCGATGTCGCGCCACCTGGCGGTCAGGATGTTCGCGCGATGCTCGGGCGAGGCCATCCAGAGCTTCAAGGCGCCGGCCGGATCGACCTCCGGCGACGACCAGAGCAGGTTCTCACCGACCGACCAGAAGCCGTACCCGCCGGCGCTGTACCAGTGGTCGATCCGCTTCCAGAAGGAAGTCCCGTCGAACGAGGTGTGCTCGAAGTAGCCGTCCGCGCCCATCTCCTGTGAATGCTCGTCGGCAGCGGCGGTCAGGCGAAAACTCAGTCTCAACGCGGGCAGATGATGCTCCGCACGCGTCTCGTTCAGCTCGCGGAGGACGCCTGACTCGAGGGACGACAGCCCCCGCTGCGACTGAGCCGGAGACGACGACGCGGTGCTCGGCACGGTGAGTGCTGCAACCGCGGCGGCAAGCGCAGCGAAGATGACGAGTTGAACGCCCCGGCCCACCCGGTAACCATCGGCTTCCACCTCGATCGCGCCATCCTTCGTTCGGGGCATCTTGCAATACCGGTGGGACACACCGTTGCAAGGCCGCATGACCTAACCCGCGAGGGACGAACCTACTCCGTCTGGGCCGGTCTGGCTACCCCTCCGGCAATTGGCGCCGAGAGCACACCGGTGCGGCGGTGCGCCAGCTGGTCGCGCACGACCACCTGGATCGCCCCCGCGACCGGGATCGCCGCGAGGGCACCGAGGACTCCCGCGAGCTCCGCGCCGACAAGTACCGAGATGAGAACGACGAGCGGGGAGAGTTGAACGGTGCGCCCGTAGATCACCGGCTGGAGGAAGTGATTCTCGAGCTGCTGGTAGGTGATCACGAAGATCGCGACGATGATTCCCGCGGGAACGCTGTGCAGGAATGCAACTAGCACGACCACGACGCCCGCGACCATCGCCCCTGCCAGCGGGATCAGGTCGAGGATCGCGACGAGCAGGCCGAGCGCGACCGCGTACGGGACTCCCATGATCAGGAGGACGACGGTCGCGGACACGCCTGCGATCAGGCTGATCAGGATGTTCCCGGTGACGTAGCCGCCGACCGTCTTGTAGATGTCGTGCCCAACGCGCCGCCAGCGAGGTTGCGAGCGTTCCGGCAGGAGCCCGTAGAAGCGCTCCATCCACGCACCGCCCTCGAGCAGCATGAAGAAGGTGAGAAAGACGATCGTCACGGTCGCTGCGATGATCGTGATCACGCTCTTCGTGACGCTGAGCGCGGCGCCGGAGAGGCCGAGCACCTTCGTCGCGCCCCCGTCCTTGACCTGCTTGCGCACCTTCTCGACGACGTGGTACTTCGTCTCCAGGAAGCCGAGCCGCCCGCGGCCGTGCGTGACGTCGTGGACGTAGTCGGGTAGGGCCTGGACGAAGCCGTTCACCTCGTTGACGAGCTTCGGTGCGAAGGTCGCTCCGGCGCCGACGATCACGATCAGGAGCAGCAGGTAGGCGAGGCCGATCGCGAGCCCGCGCCCGAGCCGCGTCCTGCGCTGGAGCCAGCCGACCAGGGGATCGAGCGCGAGCGCAAGGAACAACGCAATCACCACCCACACGAGCACGTGCCGCGCGATCCAGATCACCTCGAGCACGCCCGCGACGGCGAGCACGATCAGGAGAACCCGGAGGATCGTGCGCGGGCGCAGATCGACTACGCGCTGCTCGGGCGTCACCGTAGGAGCATCGCGTCGGGGTCGGACGTTGTTAGCCTCCGATCAGATGTCGCTCCGCGGAAGCCCGGTCGTCGAGCATGCCACCCTGCCGGGCGGCGGGACGGTGACCGTTTGGGTCGGCGTGCCGGACGATCCCTACATCGACGACAAGACCCAGCTGACGACCGTCGACATCCAACTGCACGAGGGAGACGCCGTCGTCGCAACGCTGAGCACGGTGCTCGAGCCGGAGCAGACCTCGGAGGGCCTGGAGCTCGCACGCGAGGTGAAGGCGGCGATCGAGGCCGGCGAGATCGGCCTGCATGCGAACGAGCTCGAGCCGTTCGCCGATCGCCTCCGCTAAAGAGAAGGCTCAGCCTCCAACACGCCTTCCGGACGTCCGCGTGGCTACCCTAGTGCGGCGTCGCGGGTGTAGCTCAATGGTAGAGCTCCAGCCTTCCAAGCTGACTACGCGGGTTCGATTCCCGCCACCCGCTCTCGGTGGTCGCCACCTCTCCGTATGCGTGGCAGGCCGACGTCGACACGACCGTCGTCGTGCCGGCTCTCTCGCTCCTCTACCTCTTCGCCGTTGGACGCCTCGGGGCGCCGCGTTGGCGGATCGGTTGTTGGGCCGGCGCGATGGGAATGCTCGCCGTCGCCTTCTGGACGCCGCTGCACCACCTGGGGCTCCACTACCTCCTGACGGCCCACCTCCTGCAGAACGTGATCCTCGCCGAGTGGGCGCCGCTCCTCGCGGTGCTCGGCATCTCGGCGCCGATGGCTGCCACCCTCGCGCGCGCCGCCCCGTGGCGCGCCGCGTCGCACCCTGCGCTCGCTCTGCCGATCTGGCTCGCGAACTACTTCGCGTGGCACGTGCCCGTGATCTACGACGCGGCACTCGACGGCCAGGCTGCGTGGCTGATCCACGTGGAGCACGCCTGCTACTTCGCGACCGGAGTGATCGTCTGGTGGCCGCTGCTCCAGGATGTGCCGCGCCGGCTCCCCTCCGGTGCCCGTGCCGCCTACGCCTTCGCAGCGTTCGTGCTCGCCTCACCGCTCGGCCTGCTGCTGGCCCTCCTCCCGCGCCCCATCTACCCGTTCTACGAGCACGTCTCGACCCGCGTGTGGGGGCTCGGCCCACTTGCCGACCAGGAGATCGCCGGTGTGACGATGGCGAGCGAACAGGCAATCGTGCTGTTCGCGATCTTCGTCTTCTGGTTCAGACGCTTCCTTGCCGAGGAGGCATGACGGTCGAGAGACCAGGTGTCTCTCAGAGGCAGCGCGTGATGCGCGCGATGTCCGCGTCAGACGGATGCTCGTGCCAGAGCATCACGGCATTGCCCTGCTGGCGAAGCACGTCGTCGATCCCGACGTTCGCGGAGCGAAACCGTCGGTAGGCCTGGTCGATGTTGTCCGCGTCCGCCGCCGTCTGCCCGAAGACGACCGTGACGACATTCGTCGCCAGATTCGCCTTCAACGCACCGCCGGTCGCGGTCGTGGCGACGAAATCGAGTGTGCCGCCGAGCCGGACACCGTCCTTCGTCAGACACGAACGGGTCGTCCCTAGAGTCGAAACGGACTGCCCACTTCCGCCGCAGGAGGCGGCTAGGATCGCGATCAGGAGGAGAACGGGCAGCAGTCTCACGGCGGGTCAGTCTACGGGGATCACCGGCCAGGCCCCACCTGGTGGCTATCGTGAGCCGCCGTGTCGCCCTCGGATCAGAGACTCGCCGCTTACGCGCGCCTCGCGGTGCAGGTAGGGCTGAACCTGCAGCCGGGCCAGACGCTCGGGATCAACGCCCTGATCGAGCATGCACCGCTCGCGCGCGCGATCACCCGCGAGGCCTATGCGGCGGGCGCGCGGTACGTGGACGTTCTCTACTCCGACCAGCACGTACGCAGGGCGCACATCGAGGGCGCCGCGGACGGCGAGCTCGGCTATTCGCCGCCCTGGCTCGTCGAACGCCTGACAAAGCTCGGTGAGCTCGGCGGCGCGCTCTGCGCGATCAGTGGCAACCCCGAGCCCGAGCTCTTCTCTGACCTCGATGGAGAGCGTGTCGGGAAGGCGCGCATGCGCGAGGTCGCCGAAGCGTCATTGAAGCTGTCCGACGGGCGCTGCAACTGGACGATCGTCGCGTACCCGACCGAGGGCTGGGCACAGACCGTGTTCGGCGAGCCGGACGTCGAACGGCTCTGGTCGGCCGTCGCCTCTGCCGTTCGCCTCGACGAGGACGACCCGGTCGCCGCCTGGCGCGAGCACATCGCGCGCCTGGATCAGCGTGCAGCGGCCCTGAACGAGCGCCGGTTCGACCACCTGCGCTACCGCGGGCCGGGGACGGATCTGACGATCGGCCTGCATCCCGACTCCGAATGGCAGTCCGCACTCGATGAGTCACAGGGAATCAAGCACGTCGCGAACATGCCCACCGAGGAGGTCTTCACGACCCCTGACGCACGCCGGACGGAAGGCACCGTGCGCTCGACGCTGCCGCTGCAGATCCAGGGAAATATCGTGCGCGGTCTCGAAGTTCGCTTCGAAGGCGGCCGCGCCGTCGAGATTCACGCCGCGTCCGGCGAGGACGTCATGCGCACGCATGCAGCGAC
>JACDGR010000149.1 GCA_013821525.1 Actinomycetota bacterium | reverse complement strand
AGCTGGCCGACGAAAGGGTGTCGATCCCGATGCGCGGCACGTCGACCGATTCGCTGAACGCGAGCGCCGCAGCCGCAATCGTTCTCTTCGAGGCGCTGCGTCAACGTACGATCGCGCGGTGACTCCGACCCGCGAAGACGTCGTGCGCGCGGGCGAGACGATCGGCGACCGCCTGCTGCGCACCCCGCTCCTCTCGAGCCGCACGCTCGGCGCGCACCTGAAATGCGAGCTCCTGCAGCGCACGGGCTCGTTCAAGGTTCGCGGGGCGCTGAACAAGATCAGCTCGCTCGACGCTTCCGAACGCAGCCGCGGTGTGATCGCGATCAGCGCCGGCAACCATGCGCAGGCCGTCGCGTTTGCAGCAGCCGAGGAAAACATCGACGCGCTCGTCGTGATGTGGCAAGGCGCGTCCGAGCAGAAGATCACCGCGACGAAGGGCTACGGCGCGACCGTCGATCTCGTCGCCACCGATCCTGCGGGCGCGTTCGCGCGGCTCGACGAGCTGATCGCAGAGACCGGACGCACGCTAGTCCATCCCTTCGACGACCCGCAGGTGATCGCAGGCGCCGGCACCGTCGGTCTCGAGATCGAGGAGGACGCGCCGGAGACCGATGTCGTGATCGTCGCGGTCGGCGGCGGCGGCCTCGTCTCCGGCTTGCAGACCGCACTCGCCGGTCGCATGCGGGTGGTCGCGGTCGAGCCCGAGCTGAGCCCCGCGCTGCACGAGGCGCTCGCCGCCGGCGAACCCGTCCCGGTCACGCCGACCTCGATCGCCGACGGCCTGAACGCGCCGTTCGCCGGTCGCCTGCCGATCGAGATCTGCGCAGGGATCGAACGCGTGCTCGTCAGCGAGGAGGAGATCGAGACCGCCTTCCGCTTCCTCTACGGCCGGGCGAAGCTGGCCTGCGAGCCGGCCGGCGCAGCGGCTGCAGCCGCCTGGCTGAGCGGCAAGGTGGAGGCGACTCGACCGGTCGTCGTGGTCTCCGGCGGCAATGTCACCGCGCAAACGGCCGCTGCTATCCTGGCCCGGCCATGAAGGCCGACATCCATCCCGAGTACGTCCTCGCCACCGTGCACTGCGGCTGCGGAAACACGTTCACGACGCGTTCCACAAAGCCCGAGCTGCACGTCGAGGTCTGCTCGAACTGCCACCCGTTCTACACGGGCAAGCAGAAGCTGATCGACACCGGCGGCCGCGTCGAGCGCTTCCAGAAGCGGCTCGAAAAGGCCGAGCGCGCCGCGCGCTCGAGCTCCTAACCTCATGTCCCAGGCCGTCGGCGGGCAGGCCGTCCTCGAGGGCGTGATGATGCGCGGTCCCCGTCACTGGGCGGTCGCAGTTCGCAAGCCCGATGGCGAGATCGCACACGTCGCGAAGCAGATCGATCCGCTCGCCGCGCGTCACTGGTCGCTCCGCCTGCCGATCGTGCGCGGTGTCGTCGCGCTCGGCGAAAGCCTCGCAATCGGCTTCCGCGCCCTCAGCGTGTCAGCCAACTACGCGGCGGCCGAGGAAGCGGAAGGTGACGGCGAACCGGCCGAGATCGGCCGCTGGGCGCTCGCCTTTGCGTTCCTCGTTGCGATCGGATTCGCGGTGATGATCTTCAAGGTCGGGCCGGCGCTCCTCACGGACCTGTTGCCCATCTCGAACGGCGGCTACTTCGTGCTTGTCGAAGGTCTCGTGCGCGTCTGCGTCTTCGTCATCTACCTGACCGTTCTCAGCTTCATCCCGTCCCTCCGGCGCGTCTTCCAGTACCACGCCGCGGAGCACAAGGCGATCAACGCCTACGAGGCCGGCGATGAGCTGACGCCCGAGATCACGCAGCGCCACTCGCTGATCCATCCGCGCTGCGGGACCGCGTTTTTGCTCTGGGTGATGGTCGTCGGCGTCTTCGTCTACGCGCTGCTCGGCCGCCCGCCGTGGTACTGGCTGATCGTCAGCCGCATCGTTCTGCTGCCGGTGATCGCAGGCATCGCCTACGAGCTGATCCGCTTCGCCGGCAAGCACTCCGACAACCGCATCCTGATGACAGTGCTCGCGCCCGGTCTCTGGCTGCAGCGCCTGACGACACGGGAGCCAACCCTCGACCAGCTCGAGGTGTCGATCCGCGCGTTGCGTGAGGTGCTCGACCTCGAAGACCGCAAGGAGCAACCTGCAGACAAACGAATCGAGGTGATGGCGTAGACATGGCAACCAACCGCACCGCCAACGTTGCGTGGCAAGGCGACCTGATCAACGGCAGCGGCACGATCGCCGAGCCGACGAGTGGCGCGTTCGGCCCGCTCGACGTCTCCTGGGCCGCGCGCTCCGAGGAGCCGAACGGCAAGACGAGCCCGGAGGAGCTGATCGCCGCCGCATGGGCATCCTGCTTCGCGATGGCGCTTTCGAACGAGCTGGCAAAGTCGGGCAATCCGCCCGAACGGCTCGAGACTTCCGCCACGGTCACGTTCCAGCCGGGCGAAGGGATCACGAAGGGCGCTCTGACCGTTCGCGGCACGGTGCCCGGCCTCGGTGCGGCCGGGTTCGCCGAGATCGCCGGCGGAGCGAAGGAGAACTGCCCCGTCTCGAAGGCGCTCGCGGGCATTCCCGACGTGACGCTCGAAGCCGTCCTGGCGTAGTCGCTACCCTCGGCCGGGCAATGGCCGCCCTCGATGATCTGGTCGGAGAGCTCGACCGTTCCTACGCTGAAGCGCAGGCGCGGATGTCCGATCCTGCGGTCTACAACGACCACCGCGAGGCGGCCGACGTCGGCCGTCGCCTCAAGGAGCTTGAGGGCCCTTGGAAGCTCGCTCAGCAGTGGAAGCAGGCGCGTGCCGATCTGGACGCCGCTCGCGGCGACGCGGAGCTCGCGGAGATGGCGGGCGGCTATGAAGAGGATGTGGCTCGGCTCGAGGAGGAGCTGAAACTCGCACTCGCAGAGCGCGACCCCGCCGACGAGAAGGACGTGATCGTCGAGATCCGCGGCGGGGAGGGCGGTGACGAGGGCAAGCTCTGGGCCGGCGACCTGGCACGGCTGCTCCAGCGGTACGCAGAGCGCCGCGGCTTCAGGTGGGAGGAGATCGAGGTCACCTCGAGCGACGCGGGCGGCATCAAGGAGGCGACGTTTGCGATCAAGGGCGACGGCGCCTACTCCGTCTTCAAGTTCGAGGGCGGCACGCACCGCGTGCAGCGCGTGCCGGAGACCGAGTCGCAGGGACGCATCCACACCTCGACCGCGACGGTCGCGGTGATGCCCGAGGCAGAGGAGATGGACGTCGAGATCGAGGAGAGCGACCTGAAGATCGACGTCTACCGCTCGTCCGGTCCAGGCGGTCAGTCGGTTAATACGACCGACTCCGCGGTGCGAATCACGCACATGCCGACCGGGATCGTGGTCGCGATGCAGGACGAGCGCTCGCAGCTCCAGAACCGTGAAAAGGCGATGCGTGTCCTGCGAGCACGCATCTACGAAGCCGAGCGCGAACGACAGGCAGCCGAGCAGGCCGCGGCACGCAGCGCGCAGGTCGGCACCGGTGCACGGGCCGAGAAGATTCGCACCTACAACTTCCCTCAGAGCCGCGTCACGGATCACCGTGTGAAGCTGAACGTGCCGCTCGAGCAGGTTCTTGCCGGATCGCTGGACGATTTCACCAACGCGCTGACCGCGGACGAGCAGCGGCGCGCACTCGAGCGGTGACGCTCGGCGAGGTACTCGCCGGGGCAACGGACTATCTGGCGGCGCGCGGAGTCGAGAACGCGCGCCTCGATGCGGAACGCATCTTGGCCCGTGCGCTCGGCCTGTCGCGCATCGAGCTGTACACGCAGCACGACCGTCCGCTGACCGAGGCCGAACGCACCGCCGCGCGCACGCTTGTGCAACGGCGCGGACGGCGCGAGCCGCTGGCCTACGTGCTCGGCGACTGGGATTTCCGCCACCTGACGTTGCAGACCGACGCGCGGGCGCTCGTGCCGCGGCCGGAGACGGAGGTCGTCGTCGAGCGGTGCCTTGCGCTGCTCGCAAACGTCGCCTCGCCGCGTGTCGTCGACGTCGGAACGGGCACCGGTGCGATCGCACTTGCACTCGCGCACGAGTTGACGGGGGCGCACATGACGGCGACCGACCGCTCTGCCGACGCACTTGTACTCGCACGCGAGAACGCCGAGCAAACCCGGCTCGACGTGACCTTCGTCGAAACCGATCTGCTCCACGGCGTCGACGGCCCGTTTGATCTCGTCGTGTCGAACCCACCGTATGTCAAGCCCGGCGAGATCGACGGGCTCGCTCCGGAAGTTCGCGAATGGGAGCCGCGCGGCGCGCTCCTCGACGAAGGTCAGACCGCACGACTCGCACGCGAGGCGACGCGCGTGCTCGACGGCTGGCTCGTGTTGGAAGTGCACGAGAGACACGCGGTCGACGTCCGCGAGCTGCTGGCCGAGCTCGGCTACGCCGCGGTTAGCATCGGAGCGGATCTCGCTGGGAAGCAACGATTCGTGGAGGGGCAGTGGCTGTCGAAGCCGACACCAGACGTGTGATCGACGCGATCCAGGCCGGGAAGCCCGTGCTCCTCCCGACCGACACGGTCTACGGCCTCTCAACCTCTGCGTACAGCGACGGCCCTGCCGAGCGCGTCTATCGCCTGAAAGGGCGCGATCTCTCGCAGCCGAGCGCACTGCTCGCCGCAAGCGTCGATGGACTGCTCGACTGCGTCCCCGAGCTACGCGGGCACGCCGGGGTGATCGCACGGGCGCTCCTGCCCGGCCCGTACACCCTCATCCTCGCGAACCCGGCCCGGCGCTTCCGCTGGCTGTGCGGCCTACGCACGGACGCGATCGGAGTGCGAGTGCCCGAGCTCCCCGAGCAAGCCGCGTACGTGCTCGACCGGGTGGGGTGCGTGCTCGCGACGAGCGCCAACGATCCCAGCGGGCCGGATCCGCGGACGATCGACGACGTGCCGGAGCGGATCCGTGCGGGGTGCGCGGCCGTGCTCGACGTGGGGCCGCTACCCGGGACGCCCTCGACGGTGATCGATTTCACCGGTGCCGAGCCGTATGTGATCCGGGAGGGCGCAGGGTCGTCCGCCGAGGCGATCGAGCGCGTCCGCACGGCGCTCGGTCAGCTCCGTCGTTAGAGCCTGCCTTTCCGACGCGGCCAGTACGATCAGGTCGAACCCGGGGAAGGAGCCAGCATGGCGGTACAGGAAGCGACGTTCGAAAGCCTGAGGACCGCGGGACTCGCGGAGATCGACCCTGAGATCGGCGCGCTGATCGGGCGTGAGCTCGAGCGCCAGCGCGGACAGATCGAGCTGATCGCATCCGAGAACTTCACGTGGCCGAGCGTGCTCGAGGCAGTCGGGTCGGTCCCGACGAACAAGTACGCCGAGGGATACCCGGGCAAGCGCTACTACGGTGGCTGCGAGGTCGTCGACGAGATCGAAGAGCTCGCACGGGGACGCGCCACGGAACTGTTCGGCGCCGAGCACGCCAACGTTCAGCCGCATGCGGGCGCACAGGCGAACATGGCGGTCTACTTCGCGGTGTTGAAGCCCGGCGACCGGGTGCTCGGGCTCTCACTCGACCACGGCGGCCATCTGACGCATGGCCTCAAGGTCAACTTCTCCGGAAAGCTCTACGAGTTCCACCACTACGGCGTCGCGCGCGAGACGATGCAGGTCGACTACGACGAGGTGCTCGCGCAGGCGAAAGAGGTTCGGCCGAAGATGATCGTCTGCGGCGGCTCCGCGTATCCGCGCACGGTCGACACCGAGCGGTTCCGCGAGATCGCTGACGAGGTGGGGGCGATGCTGATGTGCGACATGGCGCACTTCTCGGGGCTCGTCGCCGCTGGGATCCATCCAAACCCGACGCCTCACTGCGACTTCGTCACCTCGACGACGCACAAGACGCTTGCCGGCCCGCGCGCGGGCTTCGTGCTCTGCCGCGAGGAGCACGCCTCGAAGGTCGACCGTGCGCTCTTCCCGGGGATGCAGGGCGGCCCGTTGATGCACACCGTCGCGGCCAAAGCTGCGTGCTTCAAGATCGCCGGCACCGAGGCGTTCCGCGCCTACCAACGGCAGGTGCGCGCGAACGCCGACACGCTCGCGACCGGGTTGATCGACGGTGGCTACGACGTGCTGACGGGCGGCACCGACACCCATCTCGTACAGCTCGACCTGCGCGCCACGGATTGGACCGGTCTTGCGGCGCAGGAGCAGATGGAGGCGTGCAAGCTGACAGCGAACCGCAACACCGTTCCGTTCGACGAACGTCCGCCGATGGTCGCATCGGGCGTGCGGCTCGGGACGCCGGCCGCGACGATGCGTGGGTTCGACGAAGCCGACTTCGCCGAGGTCGCCTCGATCATCATCGACTCGCTCGAGGGAAGTCCTGACATCGATGCGCTCCGCGCTCGGTCCCAGGCGCTGTGTGACAGGCGGCCGCTCTACCCGGGATTCCGCGGCTACACGACCTACAGCGCGTAGCAATGCCCGTCATCGAGGTCAGCCACCCGCTCGTCCAGCACAAGCTGTCCTACCTCCGCGATCGCGAGACCCCGACCGTGCACTTCCGCAAGCTCGTCGAGGAGGTGACGCTGCTCCTCACCTACGAGGCGACCAAGGATCTTCCGACCGAGGACATCGAGATCGACACGCCACTCGAGCGCGCACCGTTTCCGCGCATCTCGGGCAAGAAGGTGGCGGTCTGCCCGATCCTGCGCGCCGGTCTCGGGATGCTCGACGGCGTCCTGACGCTCATCTCCGGTGCGCGTGTCGGGTTCATCGGCCTCTACCGCGACGAGGAGACGCTGCAACCGGTCGAGTACTACGTGAAGCTGCCGCAGGACGTCGCCGACCGGGATGTGATCCTGCTCGATCCGATGCTCGCAACGGGCAACTCGACGGCCCATGCGGTGAAGCTCGTCAAGAACGCGGGGGCCTCGAGCGTGCGGCTGATCTCGATCATCGCGGCCCCGGAGGGGATCGCGAACATCGAGCAGCTGCATCCGGATGTGCTGATCGTCGTCGCGGCGATCGACCGGCAGCTGAACGAGCGCGGGTACATCGTCCCCGGCCTCGGGGACGCGGGCGACCGGCTCTACGGCACGAAGTAGGCATCCTTCTGCCATGGTCTGGAGCCAGTTCACCGACCATCTGCAAGTCCTCTGGGGCGCGCTGGGCGCACTCGCGATCGTCCTGCTCCTGACCCCCGCCGTCGGGTCGGCGGCTCGCTACCTCCGGCTCGTCGACCGCAAAGTCGAGGGCGACCGCGTGCGCCCCGACATTCCCCGCCTCGGCGGGCTCGCTCTGTTCCTCGGCATCTTCGTCCCGTCGCTGGCGTTCCTGCCGCTCGGCGGCGAGCTGCGCGGCGTCCTGATCGGCGCGGGTGTCGCCACCATCGTCGGTGCCGTCGACGACTTCCGTGGCCTCAATTGGTGGCAGAAGCTCGGCGGGCAGATCGGCGCCGCTGCGATCCCCACCGGGTTCGGCGTGTGGGTGCACAGCTTCACGTTCCCGATCGCCGGGGTACACGAGATGCCTGCCGCCGTTGGCGTGCCGTTGACCGTGCTCGGGATCGTCACGGTGATGAACATGGTCAACTTCCTCGACGGGCTCGACGGCCTCGCCGCAGGCGTGTGCGCGATCTCGGGCGCGACGTTCTGCGTGATCGAGCTCTCGCAGGGCGCGTCGGGAGTGGGCGCCGCGATCCTGGCGGCGATCGTCTGCGGGGCATGCGTTGGTTTTCTGCGGCACAACTTCTACCCCGCTCGCATCTTCATGGGCGACTCCGGTGCGCTGTTGCTCGGTTACACGC
>JACDGR010000148.1 GCA_013821525.1 Actinomycetota bacterium | reverse complement strand
GTCACGCACTACACACCGCTCCCGAGACCCTCGACCATCAGGAGGTCGCTGAACTCGTTACCGTCTGATCGTCAAGCGGGGATCGCCGCCGAAGTTCCACGACGATCCGGACATCCTCCTGTCCGGCGCAATTCGGTTAACCGTCACGGCTCGGCGATGAGTGGAGCGTCCTCCGACTCGAGTCGAATGGCTCGATCTGTCTGGTCTGCTTCGTGGTTAGCTGATTTTTGGTGTCCAGCCGAAGAAGGGGCCGGAGTATCCGCCCTCCCGACAATTTCCGGCTAGGGCATGGGGGTTGTCGTAGCGCTCGCCCGAGAGGCACTTGTAGCCTGCCGGTCCTCTGAGGATTTTGTCTCCGTAGCCGCCCTGTTGTTTGATCAAGGCCGGGATCAGTTTGAGCGCACGTGCACAGCTGAAGCTTTGGGTCTCGACGATGTAACGGTTGCCGCTCTTGCCGTTGATGTTCCAGTGCATGCTCGTCAGCGGCGGGCATTGAGTGAAGAGGGTTGTCCGCTCCGATCGCTGGCCAGAGGCGGCCGCGCCGGCGACGGCCACAAGAGCCAGGGAAAGGGCGATGCAGGTGAAGCTCGCGGCATAGAGACTCTTGTCGAGCATGTGGGAGCGACGGTCGTTGGTATTCATCGGATCTCCTTACTCGATGTACTTGCTGTGGCGGTACCACGAAGGCTCGCCTGATGTTTTTCGGCCGTTGCTTGGTCGAGATCGATGCGGTTCGCCCTAGTTGGCTTTCGGTGCCCAGAGGAAGTGGGCGCCGGCCTTGTTTCCGCAGAATCCGGCGGCGGCAGCTGGTCGCATGCCGGCGGCAAGGCCCGTGGCGGCGCAGTTGAAGCCGCTCTGACCGGTCAGAGTGCTGGGACCGACAACGCCGGCGTGTGGCTTCTGTCGCGTCAGGCGAGGCACTGACTTCAGCGCAGCCGCGCAGGCGGGCGCCGAGGATCCGAAGGTGTTGTAGTGATTGCCCGACTTCCCCCGGTATGTCCACGGTGCGCCGCTGACCGATCCGCACGGCTTTCCGAGCGACCCTGGAGGGCCGGCCGCGCTGCTCGCGGCTGGCAGAAGGCTCGTAGCAAGGGTGAGTGCTAGCGCGATCGCCAGCGACGACAGAACTGTTCGTGCCGAGCGTCGTCCAATGTGCACCAAGGCCATCACATGCTCCTTTGTCTTGTGTTGCGGTCGGCGGTCGCCGGCCGGTTGTTCGAACTGCAGAGTCGTCTCCGCCAAGGAAGTCACGCGGGCGAGCTAGCGGGGGTCGAGGCGCACGACCTCGAGGATCCGCTCGGAGGGGATTCCGGCCCGCTGGTTGACTTCCGAGGCGATCTCGATCGACGTGGCCTCGAAGAGGCACAGCGCTATCTCGTCCGTCGGGATGAGAATGGAGCCGATGTAGCGGGCGAGGCGGCCCTCCGAGCTGGACGCGCGAGCCGACTGTCGGACGCTCTCACCGGCCGCGGCCACCTGCGGGAAGGTCACCCCCGGCCAGAAGCACTCAGCCATGAAGCTGATCACGAGGGGCCGTCCGTCGGATCCATCAGCACCCGAACGACAGTAGGAGCACGGCCAGTCCGGCGCAGCGGGTCTTTCCCTACATAACCCGAGCCTCGATCCCGTCGCGGGGCGGCGTTACTGCTTACGCGTGGGCGGGTTGACCGCGATGAGAGCGCCAAGCTCCGCTCGCGAGCGGATCCCGAGCTTCCTGTAGGCACGAGCGAGGCTCGACTCGACCGTCTTCGGGCTGATGAACAGGGCGGCCGCAACCTCGCGGTTCGTCAGGCCACTCGCTGCTAGCTCCGCGACGCGCTGCTCGGCCTGGGTGAGCGCCACTCGGCTCGTCGGGCGACCGCCCACGGGCCGGAGCTCGCCGCGCGTCCGCGCAACCCACAGTGGCGCACCGAGTTCCTCGAAGATGGCGAGCGCCTGTTGAAGCGACTCCTGGGCCAGACGTCGCTCGTTGCGGCGGCGCTGCAGGAGACCGAGCACGAGCAGCGTCCGCCCACGCTCGAACGGCATCGGCAGCTGCTCGTGCAGGCGAAGCGCATCCTCGAGGGAGCGCTCGGCAGCATCGAGGTCGCCGTGAGCCGCGAGGAGCAGCCCGCGGCAGCGCGCACTTGTCGTCAGCGACCAGGGAATGGGGTCTGTTCGGCCCTGTGCCTCGAACCGTCCGAGCACCACTTCGGCACGTTCGAGCTGGCCGGTACCGATCAGGGCTTCGATCAGGTCGGCATGGACTCGGTAGACGCCCGGTTCGTAGATACCAAAACTCTCCGCCGCCTCGACTGCGGCTGACAGGTGTGTCTCGGCGTTCACCAGGTTTCCGAGCGAGAACTCGAGAAAGCCGAGGGCGCGGAGGTAGAGAGGAATGGAGATGGACGTTTCGTCCAGGGAATCCAGCCGCGCATTGATCGTCGCGCGGGCACGCTCGACGTTGCCGAGATGGGCATCGACTAGAGCGCGCACCGCCGGCGGCCCGCCGAAACTCTGCCCTGCGTGCTCTGCGAGCTCGTAGGAATCTTCGGCGTAGCGCAGTGCCTGCGGCCAGTTGCCACTCCAGCATTCAAGCTGGGCGAGGTGCAGCAGCTCGTTCGGAAGAGAGCTTTCGTCCCCCTCCTCGATCGATTGGGATAACGCTTCCTCGAGTCTCCCACGTGAGCCGTCGAAGTCGTCGACGTACTTCAGCCACTGGCCGAGCTGGCCTGCGACACGAGATCGATGAATCGTGTGGGCGGCTGCCGCCTCGGCTGCGAACGCGCGCTCGATCACGGCGGCGGGCAAGCCGCGTCCGAGCAACAGACTCGCGCGGGCGCTGGCCAACAGCGCATCGACGAGCGCATCCGGATCTGCATCGTTACCTTCCGCATCTAGCAGCTCGAGCGCCGCGCGGGCATGCCGCTCCGAGCGGCCGGAATCGAAATCGCAGAAGACCGCCAGCTCCGCGTGACACATTGCCTCCGTGGAGCGCACTCCGGAAGCTGCTGCCAGGGCCTGCTCGCACCGTGCAACTGCGGGCCGTGCGCCCTCCCCCCAGTAGTCGAGCCCGGCAAGGTCGAGGAACGCGCGTGCCTGCAGCCGACCCGGGCGGCTCGCGACGTCGAGGGCGAAAACACCTGCTCGCTCCGCGTCACCGGCCTCGACGAGGTACTGGGCGAGCTCGAGCTGGCGCTCGTCCCGCGAAGCCGCCTCGTCTTTCGGGGTCAGTCGAATCGAGAGCTCGGCAAGCTCCACGGCAGCCTCTGGAGCGCCTCGCTGCCGGACCTCACGTGCGGCATCAGCGAGCGTGAGCGCTACCCCGCCGTCGGGTTCTTTGGAGCAGAGCGCGAGATGCCGAGCACGTTGCTCCGTGCTCGTGGCCAGCTCTGCCAGTTGCTGGTGCGCTCGCTGTCGTTCGTCGTTCGAGACCGCCGCGTAGATCGCCGAGGCGAACAACGGATGCTCGAACCTGAGCGCCTCGCCGTCGACGACGATGATGCCGGCCGCCGCAGCTCGCTCTAGTCGCGCCAGCATCATCTCGGATGAGACACCCACCGTACGACGCAACGCATCGACCGTTGGATTCGGCATCGCTGCCGCGAAGAGGAGCGCGTCGCGAGTCGTGCGCGGCAGCCTCGCCAACCTCTGGGCGACGAGCACGCGGACGTCGTCCGAGACAGGCAGCGCCTCACCCGCTGCCGGGGCACCCGACCGCATCAGCGACGAGGCAACCTCGAGCGCAAAAAAGGGATTGCCTCCCGTCGCCGTGTGAATGCGCAGAAGCGCTGCCCGGCTGAATGTCCTGTCGAGCCGTGCCTTGATCAGCTGATGCAAGGTACCGGCGCTCAGCGGGCCGACTCGGATACGGACGAGCCGCTCGCCGGGAAACGAGCGGTCGAGACCCAAGGGCACCGAGCCGTCGATCGAGGCACGCACCGAGAGGAGAAAGCCGACAGGGCGCCCCTCGAGCCGTCGAGCGGCGAACTCGAGCACGCTGGCCGAAGGAAGATCGAGCCACTGAACGTCGTCGACCGCGACGAGGAGCGGCGTCGCCTCGCTCAGCCGACTGAGCAATGACACCGTGGCGGTCGCGATTGCCCTCTGGCCGGCGACGCCGTCCGACCGCAGGAGCGCAACCTCAAGCGCCTCCCGCTGGGGCGCGGGAAGCTCCGCGAGAACGTCCAGGCCCACCCCCGACAGCAAATCCGCGAGCGAGGAATAGGCGAGCGCCGTCTCCGCCTCCGCGGGCGCGCACGACAGCACGCAGAAAGAGGTCGCCTCCGCGCAGGCGACCCCCTCACGCCACAACTCCGTCTTGCCGATCCCCGCCTCACCCCGGAGCACACAGGCGGACGGTCCGTCTCGTAGCGCCTCGATGAACCGCCCGAGGCGCTGCAGTTCTTTCTCTCTACCCAGGACGCGTTCGTCTATCAAGCGAGGGTCTGAACTCGTAACGGGTTCCGCAAGTCAGCTGCCAGCGTACTCCGGGCAAAGCTCGATTCCCACTTGCGCGGGCCGGGAACCAGCGGCGGAGTTCCACGATGACCGAGCCGGATGCTCTGGAGGTCAGAAGCTTTGGAGGCCTCGTGCATCTACAGCACGCTACGCTCGCAAGTTTGAATCTTGCCGGGCGCACGCAGGCAAGGACTTCAGCTGGCCTCGCGACCGCCATTGTAGAAGTCATAGGCGGCGGAAACCGCGCGCTCGCCAAGAGCCGTCTGCTGCTTTCCGCGCGACCTCGTGGTCTTCTGGTGGCGAGGGACAACGGACGGCGCATCTGGCGTGGCGACCCGACGTTGCCGGTTGGCACACACGCTTCCCGATCGGCGCGCGGCTTCTCTAGCCTCAGGCTTTGCGCTCCTCCTAGTTGGTGCCCAGAAACGACCTTTTGGTTTGGTGAACGACGGTAGTAGGTGTGACCTCCTGGTCGCAGACCACAGCGTCGTCTGGTGGAGCTCCTGCTGCTCGCCGAAGCCGGAGCAGTCCTTTGGAGCCTTGGATCAATACGCGGTTGCCAGGCGAGCGCAGTCGCAGCCAGCGACTCTTCTGGTGTCGTTCCCGCGGGTCATCGCTGTCGATCTGCTCGCGCGGGCACGCTTGTCTGCCCCAGGCGCCGACGACTCGAGCTGCACTATGCCCGCGACGATCTTCTTTGGGCGATTTAGAGTCCCAGCGAGGCTGGCGCACTCGGTGTTCATAGAGGCGGCGAGCGAAGGCCCATCTCCCAGGCGGACCGGAAGTCTGAAGGCTCGACGCGATTGCGTAGTTCAGTCACGTCGCGGTCGAATTGCTGTCGTTCAGCCCGTTCGAGGGAGTTTTGAAAGTCGGCCGCGCTTACGGAGGCGTAGTGACGTGCGGCGCCCACGTAGTCGCCTCGCTCTGCGGCGACCCAGCCGAGTCCGTGAACCGCGGCGGCGACATTTCCCGTGTCGCCAACCGGCAGCGAGTGCTGTAGTGCCCGGCGATAGATCCCGAAGGCACGCTGGTGGTTGCCGGTCTTGCGCACGGCACGGCCGAGGAGCCGTGCTTGCACGTAGCCGGCTTCCGAGTCGAGTCCTAGTTCCGAGGCGACGCGGATCGCCTCTTCGTAGTGTGCGATAGCGGCAACAAGATTCTGTTGTTGCTCGTTTACCTCGCCTAGAGCAAGGAGTGCGTGTGCGACACCACCACGGTTAGTGCCGTCAAGAACCCGCAGCTCCAGCGCTTGGGTCGCATAGATCTCCGCACCGGTCAGATCATCCAGTCGCAAGGAGAGGTGGGCTAGGTCAGCGAGCAGTGCGGCGACGCCCATCTGGTCACCAAGGTCTCGGTGTTGGCGCAGCGCAAGGTGTTTCAGATCGGCAGCTCGCCGAAACTCGCCGCAGGCTCGGGCGATCTCGCTGAGGCCCACATTCGCACGCGCTTCGATCGCACCGCTCGCTTCTCCGCTCACCTCAAGCGCACGCTCACCCCACCGGTAGGCCCATTCATGCCGACCACGAACGATCCAATAGAACCACAGAGCTGAGAGCAAACGCAATGCATTTTCCCTGTCGGCAAGCTGCACGGCCGTTTGGATCGCTCGGCCGACCAGGTCTGCTTGCGCGTCCATGACCTGAAAGGCAACTTCGTCTCGATCACGGAGGCTCCCTGCCCAGCTCTCGGCAAGCGCCACAGCTTCCTCGAGGGCACCTCGGGCCGCGTTCTCTTCTCCGACGCCGTTTTGTGTACGCGGGGCTTTCCCGGCGTCGCGCGGCGGCGCCAAACGAGCATCCTGGTTGAGGATCGCTTGCTCCAACGCTCTTAGCTCAGGATGCGGTTCGACACCCAGCTCGGCGAGCAACCTTCGTCCCTCGCGGTAGCAGGACAGCGCCTCAGATTGCCGACCACATCGGTAGAGCGAGAGCATCAATTGGGCTCGTGGGCGCTCACGCAGGGGTGCGGCCGCCACGAGCTCAGTGACCTCCCCCAGAATCGAGGCGTGGCGTCCGAGCTCCAGCTCGGCTGCCAGGCATCGTTCGAGAACTCGGAGACGCTGATCTTCGAGTTGATCGACAGCCGCTGCGATAGCAGCTGTCTGCGGGATGCCCGTTAGCGCTGTCCCATGCCAAAGTGCGAGCGCCTGTCGCAAGGTTGCGACCACCTGCTCAGCGGGCCGATCATCAACGTCGCTACTGAGGAAGGCAAAGTGAGCGGCATCCACCTGTGCCGGTTCGATTTGCAGCGCGTAGGCCCCTCCCGGACAGGTCTTGATGGCATCGGGACCCAGCGCAGATCGAAGGCTCGATACGAAGACATGCAGGCCATGACGGGCTTGCACGCGTGCAGCGTCTTCCCAGATCCCGTCGATCAGGCGCTCAGCCGAGACAGGTTTCCCAGGGGAAAGCGCAAGGAGGGCCAGCGTTGCGAGTTGGCGTGAGCCGCTGATCCCGATCTGCTTGCGATCTCGAACCGCAGCGACCGACCCGAGAAGTCGCACCTCAAGCGGACAGCCCGTCGGGAGTGGATAGCTCTCGTGTTTCGTCGGCTCGGCGACCTTGCTGTCCATCCGCCGAATCTAATTGAGAGAAGCTTGAGAATCCATTGACCACCTCAATGGAGACTCGCGAGACACCGAGAGGAGGGAGTCAACATCTCTCACCCACTGCGGCACTCGTTCGCCACGCAAGGCCGGCGGCTCCGCGCTCTGACGAATTGGGGAACTCGCTCCCGAACAAGCGCCGATGACTTGACACGCATCCGATTCTGAGAGCTGCCGACACCGTTCGGCGGGAAAGGAAGAACGAAATGAAGCGCGTGTTCCTACTATTTGTAGTCGCAGCCACTGTTTCAGCTCCAGTCGCGTACGCGGGAGGACCGGTGATCGTGCCGGCACCCGGAGTCGATTTGACCTTCACCACCTGTGTCTTTCCCGTAGCGGCACACCTCACCACCAACGGGGAGACGGCAAAGATCTTTCGCGACGGCAGAATCATCGTGACCGGACCCCTTGCGGCGAGGTACTCCGCGAACGGCAAGAGCATCTCGCTGAACATCGCGGGGCCCGCAACGATCAGCCCCACCGGAGTCGTGATCGGACGCGGGGTTGGCGTCGGACCATTGCAGCTGCCAAACGGCGAGCTCACGTTGGGCTACTAGGCCGGGGTGGTCGACATCACGACCGGCACGGGACTGCTGCTCCACGGGCACCTGTTGCTCGACCTCTGCGCGACACTCGCGCCCTAGTTTCGGAAGGAAGATGAGAAATGAAGCGGCGCCAACCTCTTGCAACCTGCACCGTGTCGCGGAGGACCGCGATCTGGTTTCGCCCCCGAGCCGCGCTTGTCGCGGGAC